>DAIMKA010000115.1:0-1475 GCA_036721955.1 Lachnospiraceae bacterium
GCCTGCAGCCCGTGGGAGAGGGCGGCGAACCGGAAATACGTGTTGTGGAGGAAACGAGCCGTCCGTTTCAGCTGGAAGCCTGTCCTTATGGAAGACAGCTGTCGGTGTCTCTTCGGGCACAGGGGAAGGGGCACTTTACCATCGGAGCCCTCCATGTTCGCGAGGCAGTGGAAAACGGAGCGGCGTTTCTCCCGGGGAGCCTCTGGATGGCAGATTCCGGAAGAGAAGAGGTTTTTTCTTATTTTAATCCGATGGATCGGAAAGAGCCGCTGACCGTCGTTTTTGCGGGACGAAGGCCGCAGGAGGGATTTGACGGCACGGAACTTCTGGAAGAGATCCGTTCCCCGATTCTGCTTCTTTCCGATCCGAGGCTGGGGGGAGGCTGCGGTTATCTTGGTTCGGAGCAATATGAGAGAAACGTGGAGGCCAGAATCCTTGATGCCATTGCGTGGCTGAAGCTGTCGCCGGATCAGGTGATTTTTATCGGAAACTCCATGGGAGCTGTCGGGGCATTGTATTACGGCGCCCGCATTCATCCGGCAGCTTATGTGCTGGGACGGCCTGTGATCAATCTCGGCAGCACCGCACAGCGGGAACGGATTCAGCGGCCGGGCGGGTTCCCGGTGTCACTGGACATTCTGAGAAGACTGACAGGGGGCGTTGGCAGGGAAAACGCAGAGGCGCTGGACCGGAAAATGCAGGAGCGTCTGCAAAAAGGCGCATTCCGGCGGGCGGAAATGGCTGTCGCTTATATGCAGGAGGATGATTACGATCCGGAGGCATATCTGGACCTTCTGCGCGGGCTCCGCGGTCAGGAATGCAAAATTTACGGAAAAGGCTTTTCCGGGAGACACAATGACGGCCAGGAGGAAGTGAGAGAATGGCTGAATCTCCAGTATCACCGGATACGGAGGGAGCACTATGGCAGAGTTTGAAGAGAAAATCGCCTGGCTGGTTTACTGGGATGATTTCGGACAGGATGCATATACCAGCGGGAGCAGTATCCGTTTTGATTGGGACGGATCGGTTGTCTTTGAAAATGAAGGCATGCCGCCGGGATTTCCGGTCAAAGAGTGGTATTCCGAGACGGACTATCAGACGCAGCGGCGGGAACCGGAGCTGCCGATTTTACAGGAAAAGGAGAGCTATCACATTTTTGCGGACAAACAGGATTTCCCGGAAGGAGGAAGCTTTCTTCGCCTGAATTTCTATGATCAGAAGGGAGATCTCCTCGAATTCCGGATGATTCCGGAAAACGAGGGAACGTTTGTTTATCCGGAGGGAGCCTTCCGCTATTCCATGCAACTGGTGCAGGGCGGAGCGAGCCGGATTTTCTTTCGGAGAATTGAGCTTGTACCGGAGCGGAACTGGGAAGAATGGAATGCCGGAATCGCCGGAAAATTCAGAAACGGCGGTAACAAAACGTGCAGGTGGCAGGGCTGAAGATATGCCGGGGAGGAATCGAAAAACTTCAC
>DAIMKA010000115.1:1485-6309 GCA_036721955.1 Lachnospiraceae bacterium
GAGAAAGCTGTGCCGCATCCTGGACCGGGTGAATTCTTACGCCGGTCAGATGGCGGCTCTTTCGGACGCGGAGCTGATGGCGATGACAGGAAGATTTCGGGGAAAACTGCGAAACGGAACGGCGCCGGATGAGCTGCTGCCGGAGGCTTTTGCGGCGATGCGGGAGGCTGCCAGACGCGTTCTCGGAAAATATCCGTATGATGTGCAGGTACTGGGAGGAATCGTCCTGCATCAGGGGAAGATCGCGGAGATGAAGACCGGCGAGGGAAAGACGCTGGTGGCAACCATGCCGCTGTACCTGAATGCGCTGACAGGGAAAAGCTGCATTCTTGTGACGACCAACAGTTATCTTGCGGCGCGGGATGGCGAGGAAATGGAGCCGCTGTACCGTTTCATGGGGCTCACAGAGAAGGTCGGCGTTTCCCCGGAGGAGGGAAAACAGTTTACCAACGCGCAGAAAAAGGAAATCTATGCGGCGGATATTGTCTACACCACGAATGACGCGCTTGCATTTGACTATCTGTTTGAAAATCTGGAATCCAATGAGCAGAACCGGTATCTCCGCGGGATGGACTATGTCATTGTGGATGAGGCGGATTCTGTTTTGCTGGACAGTGCGCAGATTCCGCTGATCGTGTCGGGAATGCCGCGCGTGCAGTCCAATCTGTTCGGAATCACGGACTATTTTGTCACGACACTGGTACCGGAGCAGGATTATCGCAGTGAGGACAAAAATGTCTGGCTGACGCCGGAAGGAATTGAGAAAGCAAAGCGCTTTTTCCGCGTGGAGAAGCTGTATTCGGCGGAGAATTATGAGATTGTCCGTCACATCTGTCTGGCGCTTCGGGCCCATGTGGTCATCGGGAAGGATGAGCGATATATTGTCAGAGACAATGCGGTGATGCTGCTGGACGACCGGACGGGACGCGTGCAGCCGAATACGAAGCTGCGCAGCGGCCAGCATCAGGCGCTGGAGGCCAAGGAACACGTACCGATTACGCAGGAGAGCCGGACGGTTGCATCGGTGACCTATCAGAGTTATTTCAATATGTATGACAAGGTCGGAGGGATGACGGGGACCGGTGCCGCGGATGCGGACGAGTTCCGGCAGATCTACGGACTGGATGTGGTCGTCATTCCGACAAGAAAGAAGGTGCGTCGGATTGATTATCCGGACCTGATTTATCCGAATCGGGAAAGTCAGCTGCACGCGGCGCTGGAAGAGGTGCTGCGGCTTCATTCTGTGGAACAGCCGGTGCTGGTGATCGCGAGTTCCATAGAGATGTCTGATCTGTTCTCCGGAATGCTGCTGCGCCGGAGAATTCCTCACAATGTTCTGAATGCCTATAACATTGCCAAGGAGGCGGCGATCATCCGGGAGGCCGGGCAGAAGGGAGCTGTTACGGTTGCGACGACGGTGGCGGGACGCGGGACGGACATCCGGCTCGGAGAAGGGGCCGGGGAACTGGGTGGTCTTGCCATTGTCGGCATCGGACTTATTTCGAATAAACGGCAGGAAATGCAGTCGCGAGGGAGGAGCGGACGGCAGGGAGATCCGGGTTTTTCCCGCTTCTACCTGTCCCTGGAGGATGATGTCGTCAGGGAATTCGGGAAAAAGGGGCTGGACCGATATCGGGAAGGAAACAGACGGATCCGGAATCCGTTTCTGATTCATGCCGTTCATAATGCACAGAAAATTTCAGCGGAAATGGCAAGAGCCGGGCGCAAGGCCACCAAGGATTACGGGGAGAGCATGGAGAAACAGCGCAATCTGATCTATTCCACCCGGAACGAGGTGATGAAGAAGGTCCCGCTGAACCGTGAATATTATCTGGAGATGGAAGAAAAGGTAGTGGACAATTACCTGAACAGGCTGGGGCATCTTCCGGATCCGGACGATGCGGTGCGTTTTGTAATGGACAATCTCAGTTATTCGTTTGAAGGCTTTCCGGATCAGAGTATTCTGGCGAGCAGAGAGAGCGTGAAAGAGTATCTGATGACCATTGCGGAGAATGCATTGGAAAAGAAAAGGGCGGCGATCGGAAACCGGAGAATGCTGGAGCAGTATTATCGCCTCATGACTCTGCATGCGATTGACCAGGCGTGGGTGGAGCAGGTAGACTACCTGCAGCAGCTGCGGCAGGTGATTTCCGGGCGGCAGTACGCGCGGCACAATGTGAAATTCGTTTTCCCGCAGGAGGCATACCGCGGCTTTGAGAAGATGCAGATGCAGATCCGCGCCGGCATCATGCGGAACATTCTCCTGGGTGAGCCTGTGTGGGGAGAGGACGGGAAGCTCCGCGTGCTGTACCCGTGAGAAGAGGAGTTGCCAATGAATGCAGTAAGCAGTTTGATCGGGTCTGGAATTTCGTTTCTGTCCCTGGAATATCTGGGCTTTTTGCTGATTGCGGCGCTGGTCCGCTACCTCTGCCCGAAGGGAGCAAGGACAGCCGTCCTCCTTGTCTTCAGCTGGCTGTTCTATGCGGCGTGGAATCCGGCGTGCCTCGTGTTTCTCCTTTTCACAACGGTGACGACCTTCCTTGCGGGGCGGTATGTCGGGAGAAGTGGAACCGCCGGGAGAGCGGAAAGATCTGATGGAAGGGAGACCTCCGGGAGTGTGGAAGCGGCCGGCGGAACCTGGCCGCATAAGAGAATGTCCCTGGACGAAAATGCGAACAGAATCGGGCAGTCCGGCACAGGAAATACTGTGGGCAAAGCCTCTGTGCTCGTTCTGTGCATTGCCGCAAACCTCGGAATCCTGTTCTTCTGCAAGTACTGGGGAATGTTTTTCCCGGGAATCTTCGAGCAGAGGCTCCTTCCGGTCGGAATTTCCTTCTATACGCTGCAGGCGCTCGGCTATGTGATCGACCGTTACCGCGAGGGAAGAGAAGCCTGCGCCGGTAAATCCGCTGAAATGCGGAAAAGAAGTGTTGCAGAATCGGCCGGTGCTCGAAGCGAAGCCGGGACAGGAGTCTGTGCCGCTGCAAAATCGGGAAAATGGGAGAAGTGGGGGGAGAACCGGGGCCCCGGCTTCCTGCAGTATGCGCTGTTCGTGTCCTTCTTCCCGGAAATTTTGTCGGGACCGATCGAGCGGGGGAAGAACATGCTGCCGCAGTATGAAAACCCCTGCGGCTTCTCCTGGGACAATCTGCGAAACGGCGTTCTGATCATGACCTGGGGGTATTTCCTGAAGATGGTGCTCGCGGACCGGATCGCAATCGTGGTGAATACGGTTTACGCGGATCCGGAGAGCTGGAAGGGAACCCTGGTGGTGCTCGCGGTCCTTCTGTATTCGATTCAGATTTACTGCGATTTCGCCGGATACTCCGCCATTGCGATCGGATCGGCAAGAGTGCTGGGCTTTCGCGTGATGCAGAATTTCACGGCCCCGTATCTGGCTTCTTCCGTCGCGGAGTTCTGGCGGCACTGGCACATTTCCCTGTCTACGTGGTTCCGAGATTATCTCTACATTCCGCTCGGCGGAAACCGGAAGGGAATGCTGCGCAAGTACGTGAATATCCTCATTGTGTTCGCTGTGTCGGGACTCTGGCACGGAGCTGGCTTTACGTTCCTGTTCTGGGGATTCCTGCACGGAATTTATCAGGTTGCGGGGTATCTTCTGAAGCCGGTCCGGAATGCGCTGGTGCGGTTTTTTAAGATTGACCGGAGGAGCTTCTCGCACCGTGTGCTGCAGACCGGTGCAACCTTCCTTCTGGTTTCGTTTGCCTGGATCTTTTTCCGGGCGGAGTCCTTCGGGCAGGCGGCGCAGATCATCCGCTGCATGAAGGGCGTGACGCTCTGGCGGCTTGGCGACGGAAGCCTTTTGAAGCTGGGACTCGATACGATGAACTGGGTGCTGCTGGCGGCGGGGCTGGTCTTTCTCTTCGTGCGTGACCGGTGTGTCCGCCGCGGAATTTCGCTGCGGGTTCAGATTGAGCGGCAGGGAATCTGGCTCCGGTGGATCCTGTACATCGGCGCGGTGCTCCTGATCCTCGTCTGCGGAATCTGGGGGCCGGGGTACGATGCGTCCACGTTTATTTACAGCCAATTTTAGTACACTCGGAAGTGCCTGATGGCACTTCCTCCTGTCAGGAGCGAACACACTGCGTGTGTTTGCTCCCGCATCGGAGAAACCGCCTTCGCGGATTTCTCCTCGCGACACTTTGAGCTGCCTGATGTTATATGAAGATCATAGAGGGTAAAATGATTCATAATGCAAAAATAAGCCGGGCGGTCTGGCGCGCGGTGCAGACTGTACTTTTCCTGCTGCTTCTTGCGGGGAGTATTTTTCTTGCGGCAAGGCTCGTGGAGCGCAAGGACAGCCGGGAGAAAAACGGGGATTATTTTGCCGCTGCGCCAAAGGCGGATGTCCTTCTCCTCGGGTCTTCTCACATGATCAACGGCATCAATCCGGCGGTCCTGTACGAGGACTACGGAATTGCGGCTTACAATCTCGGCGGACACGGAAATGTTCTGCCGGTGACGTACTGGGAATTTGTGAACGCACTGGACTACGGGACGCCGCGCTACGTGGTGATCGACACGTATCTTCTGGAGAAGGACTACCAGTATCTGGACGTGATGACGGACAGCGAATCGGACGCGGATCGAAGTGCCGCGATCGACCAGCTGCATGAGGTGATGGATGCGTTTCCCTCCGGGAAAAACAAGGAGGCGGCGCTCCGGGATCTTATTGCGGACCCGTCCCTCCGGCGGGAGTTTGAATTCGATTTTATCCGCTATCACAGCCGCTGGTCCTCGCTGGACGCGGAGGACTATGAGGGCGTTTTCGGGGAGCCGGAGGGTGAGTCGATCCTCGGCGCA
>DAIMKA010000116.1:0-503 GCA_036721955.1 Lachnospiraceae bacterium
GGTCTCACAACAGATAAAGAAGAATACGCGCCCGATGAAGCGGCGAAGATTCAGGTGACCGTGACGAATACGGGTGACCGTGACGGAGAGGAAGTAGTTCAGTTGTATTTTGCGGATGAGGTGGCGTCCATGATTCGCCCGTCTATGGAATTAGCAGGGTTTTCCCGTGTTTTTCTGAAAAAAGGAGAAACCAGAACGATCACATTTCGGATGAAGCTGACGCAGACAGCTTTTCTGGATGAAAAAATGAATTGGGTAGTGGAAAAAGGGAAAATCAGACTGATGGCGGCAGCTTCCAGTGCGGATATTCGTCTGGAAAAGGAAATCCTGATTACAGAAAATGCCGTGATTGATGAGAGAACCCGCGGCTTTTATGCGGAAGCGGAAGTGAAATAGAAATACGAAAGGTTAGGAGAAGAGGGTATGACATCAGTGATGTCATGCCCTTTTTGAGACTATAAAGCGGAAAATGGATCGGTGAAAACTGTGTTTTGTTGAATCTT
>DAIMKA010000116.1:641-6220 GCA_036721955.1 Lachnospiraceae bacterium
GGCGTGGAGGGCGGCGGCACCCTGACGGACAACGGTGAGCCCGAGCCCGTGACCGGGGACCACCTCCGGCTTTTTCGCTGCAAGCTGCTGCAGCTCCTTTTCGGAAAACCCGCAGCCATTGTCCGAAACCACCAGAACAAGATGGCGCTTCTGCATCGAAAGTTCCAGCGTAATGAGACATCCGGACGGATTGTGCCGGATACAGTTGCCGATCAGGTTGCGGAGCATGCGGGACAGGATCGGCTCGCTTCCTGAAAGAGAAATTCTCTCTGCGACGGGAGCAATCGCAAGCTGAATCCGGAAACGAAACGCAGAAAACGCCGGATCCGGAGGATCCTTCCGGGCGGGTGTTTCCCCGGTATCGGATGCATCCGCAGAGAGTTCCGCATTGCAAAGCCATTCGTTCATGTAATCTGCGGCAATTTTCCGCAGAAGCTTTGCCGGGAAAACCGGCTTCAGCTCCAGTGCTTCCATCGAATACGTCAGATAGTTGGTCATATTCAAGTCTTCAATCAATTCCCGCAGTTCAAGTCCCTTTTCCTGAATGAAAGCAGCCTCCTGCTGCAGCGGAGCCGGGAGCGCCGCATTGCTGCACAGACTGGAAGAATATCCGAGAATGGCGGAAAGAGGTGTTCGCACATCATGTGAGACGGCGGCGATCCATTCGCGGCGCGCGGCATCTCTTTGCCGGAATTCCTTTCGGACGAAGTGAAATGAGGCGGCGATCAGCCACAGGATACTGAAAAGGAAAATGATCAGAATCAGAGCGGCATAGTAAGGAAACTCCGAGGGAGAAAACATGATCTGCCAGCGGGCAGCGGAATTCTTCGGGTATCCGAGAACGAGAATGCCGTCATCACGGATTCTTGTCAGAACCGGATAATCATTCAGATACCACCGGCTGAAGGAAATGCCGTCACGAAGAGAATAGTGGTTCGGTATGTCGGATGGCTGATGATACGACCATACCACATCGCCCTGATCATTCATGAGAACAGCCCAGAGCTGCAGAGAGGCAAGGAGCTGCCGGGCATCCGGAGAAATCTCCCAGTCTCCCTTCTGGGAATGCAGAAGGCCCTGATCCAGAACGTTCAGCGGGGAGCGCAGCATGGCATAGGTAAAAGAATTGGTGTCTGCGGAGAAAAGATTCGTGTTGTATGGAAGCAGGATCCCGCCAATGAGCAGAACAAGATCCAGGAGGGCAAGAAGAAGCAAAGAGACTGTGAAACGAAGGGTGAGCTGCACAGCACTCCGGAAAAAATGTCCGGGATTCATGAGCTTTTGTGAAATGGCGGGGGGCGGGTGCGGAATTTGTTTTTTTATAGGAGGGCTCCCTGTCATTTAATGCAGTGAACGGGGCGAATCTGCCGGGCGGCGCAGGAGGCGGTATCCGAGTCCGCGCACCGTCACCAGATATTGAGGATGGGAAGGATCCAGCTCGATCTTTTCACGAAGATGCCGCATATGAACCATCAGCGTATTCTCATAGCAGAAATTCTCTCCTTCCCATGCCGCATTGCAAAGTGCATCCACTGTGACAATCCGGTCGCGGTTTTCTTCCAGAATGTTCAAAAGAGCATATTCTTTGGCCGTCAGTGTCCGGGCCGGACCGTTGCCGGATACCACGCCGGATGAAAAATTTACGGTTACAGGGCCAAGATGAATGACATGCCCGGAGTCTTCACAGGAGCGGTAAGTGCGGCGGAGAACGGCGTGGATCCGCAGGAGAAGCTCCTGTGGAAGAAAAGGCTTTGTGATGTAATCATCGGCTCCCAGACCAAGTCCTCTCAGGCGGGCACTGTCCTCATCGCGGGCTGAGAGAAAAAGAACCGGAGCATCGGAGAGCGTGCGAAGCCTTTGAAAGAGCGAGAACCCGTCCAGATCAGGCAGCATGACGTCCAGAAGAAACAGATCCGGATGCCGGGACTGGGCGAGCCGGAGTGCCTCCCCGGCGGTTCCGGCACAGGAAATGGAAGAAAAGCCGTCTTTTTCCAGAAAGCTTTGCAGCATGCTGCGAAGCGAAGGCTCATCATCCACGATCAGGATGGAACAATTCTTAATCATCATTCCCCTTTCAAGCGGCGCTACATGCGCGGCAGATAGCTATTAAGCGGCGCTGCACATGCAGCAGTTATCCCACATTGCGACGCGTTCCTTACATAAAAGAAAAAACAGGCAGCATATCGGCGGACAGCCGTCACAATCATAACGTTTGAAAAGCACTATAAATTTCAATTCCGGGAAAGTCATGCGTTTGAACCAAAACGTAAGGCTTTCTTAAGGTTCCTTTCATCCGGAGATAAGGCGGCACAGATATGCTTGTTTCGAATCCGGGAAGCGAAAATCTCGTAAAAATCCGCAGTGATGCCGGAACATGCGGCGGGGAGGGACACCCCCTATGAGAACTGCCGTAGGAAGGGAAGGAAAACAAGCGGGAGTATGGATGCATTCTGTCAGAATGCAGGAACGAAGGGAAAGGAGTTTGAGAATGGCGGCAATCGTGACGACAGACAATCTGAGCAAGCAATATGGAACAACAAGAGTGGTTCAAAACCTGAATCTGGAGATTCCGGAGAATTGTATTTATGGATTTCTGGGACCGAATGGTGCCGGGAAATCCACGACAATGAAAATGCTGCTGGGCCTGGTTCATCCAACGGAGGGAGAAATCCATATTTTCGGGAAAAAGCTGACGCAGACAAACCGCCTGGAAATTCTGAAGGAGACAGGATCGCTGATTGAATCGCCTGCCTATTACGGCCAGCTTACGGCGAGAGAAAATCTGGAAATTATCCGCGAGCTGAAAAAACTTCCGAAATCCGAAATCGAAGAGGTTCTCCGGATTGTGCATCTGGAACATGTCGGGGAAAAGAGAGTTTCGCATTTTTCTCTTGGCATGAAGCAGCGGCTCGGGATTGCCGCGGCGCTGATGGGGAGACCGAGGCTCCTTCTTCTGGATGAACCGATGAACGGCCTGGATCCGGCAGGAATCCAGGAGATCCGGGAACTGGTCTGCTCTCTTCCGGGAAAATACGGAATGAGCGTTCTTCTGTCCTCTCACCTTCTTCCGGAAATGGATCAGATGGCGGAAAGAATCGGAATTATTCAGAACGGACGGCTGATCTTTCAGGACAGTCTGCAGATGCTGCATGAAAAAGGCAGCAGGAGCCTGATCCTTCACACGGAGAGCGACCGGACAGCCTTCGGACTTCTCCGCAGAATGGCAGAACGGGACGAGTTCGCGGTTCTTCGGAAGGTATCCTTGGATGTAACGAAACGGGAAATGGTTCTGCCGATGCTTCAGGAAGCACAGACGGCGGAGATGACCCGTGTTCTGGCTGAGAATGGCATCGGAATCCTGCGGCTTTATGAGAAGGAACACAGTCTGGAGGAGCTGTTCCTCCATATGACGGAGCAGAGCGGAAATGCGTGAAGCCAAAAGGCAGAAGTATTCCAGTGAAAATCAGATATGTTTGCAAAATATCTATGCAGGAGGAGTCATGAAATGTGGACAGCATTAAAAACGGAGTTTGCCAAGACAAGGCGTCTTCATTTTCCGCTGATCGGGTTTCTGATCATCGGAATGGAATTTGCCTGGCTGTGTTTTGATATCCGGCGGTATGGTCCGGAGGAGCTGAAAACCGGGTATGCCGGTACGCTGTACAATCTGATGATCATTCATGTGATCACCATGCCGATTCTCTGGACGGTGGTGACATCCAGACTGTGCGATCTGGAGCAGCGGGAGAATATGTTCAAAGTGATGCTGACCCTGGAAGAGGCGAAGAATCTGTATCATGCCAAGCTGATCTGCCTGGTTTTATACAATTTCATTGCAACGGGTATTCAGACGGCGGGGCTGCTCATGATCGGGAAATTAAGGGGATTTCAGGACACGGCACTTCTTGCTCAGGTCCCGTATGCGGTTATGGCGGAATTTTCCGTCAATCTGTTTCTCATTGTACTGATTGCGAATCTTTCTCTTCGGATGGAAAGCCCGTTTGTGCCGGTCATCGCAGGGATTGCGGGAGCGTTCCTGGGACTGATGGCAATGTTTTTCCCCATGTGGCTGGAGCGGCTGATTCCAACCTCGTACTACGCGGTTCTCAGCACCGTGGAGATGAACTGGGATGAGACGACCCGGACGATTTCCTATTCGGTCAGAAATTTCAGATGGCCGGAATGGCTGACACTGATGACTGCCGGGGCGCTGATCTGCAGGAACGGGAGAAAGAAAATCAGCAGCAGAGAATGGTAGCTTCCGATTCGGCCGGAAGAGGAAAACGGCGAATATAAAACATGGCAAAGGAGCTTTGGGCAGATATGCATCAAAGGAAGTGGAGAGAAAGATATGATGATACGGGTGATACATGCGGAGCTTTTAAAAATGCGTCGGACGCCGCTCTGGGCGGCTTTTCCGATCCTGTCTGTGATTTCTGCAATGATGGGAACTGCAAACTATGCGGCCAATACGGAACTTCTGAAGGAGGGCTGGCTGGACCTCTGGGCGCAGCACACATTGTTCGCCGCTGCATTTTTTCTGCCTGCCTTGTACGGCGTTCTGTGTTCCTGCGAGTGGAGATGGGAACATCTGGGACATAATTGGAACCGGCTGATGACGCAGCCGGTTCCGGCGGGCCTGATTTGGCTTGGGAAATTCGTTCCGTCTGCGGGTGTAGCACTCGGCTCGCAGCTTTTGATCGGCGGTCTGTATCTGGTGTCCGGGAGAATGGTGGGGCTTACAGAACCTCTTCCGGAGAATCTGCCCGTCTGGCTCCTGATGGGATGGATCGGGAGTCTTGCGATTCTGGCCGTGCAGCTCTTTCTCTCCATGGTGATCCGAAGCTTTGCGGTTCCCGTTGGCATCGCGCTTGCAGGAGGCGTCGCAGGGCTTCTTGCCGCCGCCAGAGGAAAGGCGGAGATAATTCCCTATGCACTGCTTGCAGCCGGGATGAATGCAAACAATTCCAAGGACGGATATACCTCCAGCCTGCACGGATGCCTCCTTCTGGCGCTGAGTGCGGCGGGGTGGATTCTCCTTTCCTTTCTTTTGTCGGTTTTGTGGCTCAGGAAAAAAGATATCGCGGCGGGATGATTACGTGATTGCTGAGAGTTTCAGGCGAGCCCCATCGCCTCATCCACAGGAAGTGATAAAACCACGCCGTGTGCAGGCGTATTCAGACCGCAGGAAGCGGTAATCGCCTGCATGACGGCGGTTTTCTTGTCTTCCGGGACCACGATCATGACAAAATCCTGCTCCTCCTGTCCGTCGATTCCAAGATACGGCCCGGCATTCCCGGCAATCCGACGCCCATGCAGGATGGTCCCGCCTCTGGCTCCGACGCTTCTGGCGGCATCAATGACGGCATCGCTGTAGCCGGTGTTCACACTGGTCCAGATGAGGGAATAGGCTTGTGCTTTGGTGACGGTATCGGACATAACGGCCTCCTGGTGCGGGGAAACAGATTCTGTGGATGGGTCAGGGCGGTCTGTGGACGAGGAAGAGCCTCGTTCTTCTTGACCGGAAAGAGCGGACGGCTGGGCGCGAAGGAGCGAAGCCAGTGCCCTCTGCGCTCCGG
>DAIMKA010000117.1:0-6205 GCA_036721955.1 Lachnospiraceae bacterium
AGCGGAGCGGAAGGCACAGACCGGCAGCGGACAGCGCCGGTCCGGACAACAGGCGGTCCCTGCGGAAACCGCGGAGACTGCAGAAGAAGAGGAAGGAGATCCGGCCGGCTATCTTACGGACGATATGACCGTGGAGGAAATCTATCGGGAATATCAGCTCTACGGGCAGGGACAGGGGCAGGAGCCCTACGATGAAAAGGCCCAGAACGGAACCATGCTCGAGGAAATCAAGAAGGCCGCAGCGGCCCGGAGGAGAAGAAACGAATCCGACCGCGGCGCTTCCTGGGAGGTCATCACCTCCCGGATCTATGATACCGACGAAGTCAAAATCTGGGACACGGAATATCTGATCTCGGATCAGGATGACAAGAAGCTTTCCGACATCATTCATGAATTCGAGGATGACGGCTATGAAATCGGTTTCGTTCTGGTGGATATCCGGACAGGAGATGCGATCTCCTACCACGCGGGAGCGGAGATTTACAGCGCCAGCGTGATCAAGGCACCGTACATTTTCAGCCTTCTGGAAAGCGGAATCGCGCCGACAAGAGACATGTATCTTGCCGGGAACCAGTCGGACAACGATGCTTATCAGAGAATCCGGAGAGCCTACGGCAATCAGGTTTTCGCGGACTGGATTGCGGGAACCGGCGTTCCGCAAGAGCAGAGCAGGACGCGTTATATCCTGACGACTCCGCTGGATCTGTGCCGCATGTTTTACAAGGGAACGGGACTTCTTCTCGGAAGGGAGGAGTACTCCGACTGGGCGAGAGATACCTTCACGGACAGCCTGAATTCCGCCATTGCGCTGACCGTGGGAGAAGGAAAGGAAAAGCACAACAAAAAGGTCTACAGCAAGGCGGGGTGGATCGCCTCCGACAGCAGCTCCGTGGAGAACAGCTACACGAACGGCGCCATCGTGGACGGCGATTATCCGTATGTGGTGACGATCATGAGCAATTCGCCGGGCTACATCGGAATCGAATATGCCAAGGATCTGATGCCGATGCTGGATCAGATCCATGACGAAATGGTCAATCCGGACAAGGCGGTGAACCCGGATGCGAAGGCTTCCGATGTGACGGACTTTGCCAGCAGGGCGCAGTCCGCAGCGAGGTCGCAGAGCAGGAATTAAGGCATCTTGGGAAGAAGACAGCAGGCGGCACAGGGCAATGTATAAGGTAATAATTGTTGATGACGAAAAGACCATTTCAGAGGGAATTGCCACACTGTTCCCCTGGAACCGGATCGGTTTTGAAGCGGTCTCGTTTACAGATCCGCGGGTAGCGCTTTCCTACATTAAGGATCAGGGGGCGGATGTCGTTTTGTCGGACATCGAAATGCCGGGGATGACCGGCATCGAGCTCTGCCAGGCACTTCAGGGACTGGATGTCCTTGTCGTTTTTCTGTCCAGTCAT
Source organism: Lachnospiraceae bacterium (assembly GCA_036721955.1). Classification (GTDB taxonomy): domain Bacteria; phylum Bacillota; class Clostridia; order Lachnospirales; family Lachnospiraceae; genus CAG-791. Next base: position 1,419 of record DAIMKA010000117.1, read on the forward strand.
CAGAATTATGACTATTTCCGCAGTGCGATCCGATACAGCGTAGAGGATTATCTGCTCAAGCCCGTGGACAGCGGAGATCTTATTGAGTGCTTTGGCAAAATCAAGGCGAAGCTGGATCAGAAATATCATGTCGACGCGGCGCAGCATCAGCCGTCGTACTATGATTCGATTCAGAAAATTGTGGTGGATTATCTGGAGGAAAATTATAAGGATGCGAGACTGGAAGAGGCTGCGGTGCGCGCCAATCTGAGCCCCGCCTACCTGTCGAGCCTTCTGAAGGACAAACTGGGAACCGGATTTTCGGAGCTTCTTACCCGAATCCGAATGGAAAAAGCGGCGCAGATGCTGATGGATGTCCGATATAAGACATACGACATTGCCTACTATGTCGGTTATGACAATCCCAAGAGTTTTTCGAGGGCATTCAAGAACTATTACGGATGCACCCCGATGGAATATCGCCAGAATGGCGGAAGGCATGCCTGATGCAGAAAAGAAAATACTTCCTGCGCAGATTCCGGCAGTACATTGCGGTTTTTTTCCTGCCGGTTGCGCTGGTTGTTCTCATATCGCTGATCGTATCCATGATACAGCTTGCCCGGACGCAGGAGGAAGAGGGGAGAGATCTCGTCCGGTCGGTCAGCACGGATCTGGATCTGTCACTGAACAACATCACGCAGCAGAATGTTCAGTTCGCCAACAATCCCTACATGGTCCTGTCGCTGAAGCGGATCCTGGAGAGGGAAAACGATCTGTCCTACGCGGATTCCATCAATATCCGCAGCATCAACGCCTCTCTGAAAAGCACGGTCACAACGTATCCTTATGTGAAGAGCATTTATCTGTATCTGGACGGATATGAGCATTACTATTCGTCCAGGGATGGAATCATGCCGCTGAACGGAACCGAAGAATGGTACCGGTTTTATCAGAAAATGGGGGAACAGGACACGGAGATTTTCGTGCTCCCGTCGGACCGGGCGGACAACGGCGAGGCGAAGAGGCTGACCATCATGCAGCGGATGCCTTTTTTCAGCGGCGTGGTTGTGATCCGGGTGGATGTGGATAAATTCCGGAGTCTTCTGGATGAGGCCGTCCAGCAGAGGGACAGCACGGTCGTTTTTCTGAATATGAAGAACGAAAAGCTTTTCAGCTGGGGGAACGGGAGGAATACCGCGGATCTGGATGAGGAGAAGCTCCCGGGAAATGAGAAGGAAGGGCACTGGAAGAGAGTCGGGAGCGGCATATATCTCCTGCATCAGAGTGACAATGAAACATTCCGCATCCGGATTGTGGCGATGACACCGTTTGGCTCGATGGTACAGAAGGCAATGCGCACGCTTCCGTACGGGATTCTGATGCTGGCGGCCGGCATGGCGGCGGCTCTTCTGGCGGCTTATATCACCACCGCGAGGAATTTCGGACACATCGGGCACATTATTTCGGTCCTGAGTGAGGCGGAGAAGGGACATTATCCGTCTGCAGACTCTTCCGGGAAGCCGGAGGATGAATACGATGCGATCCTGAACAATATCATCCGTCTCCATCTGGAAACCGAAAGGCTGAATGCGGAGCTGGAGCAGAAAAAGCACCTGCAGGAGGTGACTTCTCTGAGTGCCCTTCAGGCGCAGATCAATCCGCATTTCATGTTCAATACGCTGCAGATGATTCAGTTCAAGGCGGCGGGGGAAAATCCGGACGGCGCATCCGTGGTCCGGATGACTTCGTATCTTGCAGACATTCTGAAATACGCGCTGGCGGATCCTCTTCAGCCGATTACGCTGGAAGAGGAAATCGGGTACCTGAAAAAATATGTCGCCATTCAGCATATGCGGTTCGGCGAACGGTTTATCATTTACTACGAGGTGGAAGAAGGCCTCCTGCATACACCGGTATTTCGCCTGATGCTGCAGCCGATCATTGAGAACAGCATTCTGCACGGCATCCGCTACCGGGAAGAGACCGGGTACATCAAGCTGACGGTTTATGAGCGCGGAGATATCATACGGTTTCGCGTCTTTGATACCGGAGTCGGCATGAACCGGGAGAAGCTGCAGGAGCTTCGTGAGAAGATTGATACCTTCAATGTGCATAACATCGGTCTGTCCAACGTGAATAACCGGCTGAAGCTGTACTTCGGCGAGGAAGCCGGGCTTCGGATTCACAGCATCGAAGGACAGGGAACGATTGTGGAATTTGAGATCCCTCTGGAGAAAATGCAAAAATATGTTACCGAATCCAAAGAAATGTGACGCCCGGTAAAAAGACAGAAATAAATGTGACCAAATGGAAAGAAGCCTCCCTGCCCAGACAGGGAGGCTTTTGAAATAATACATACATCCGAAAGGAACTTCCGCCGGATTCCGGCGGAGAGACGACTGAAACGAAACAGGAGGGTAGGAATATGAAAAAGAAGACCATTTCCGTGATTCTTGCAGCCATGATGGCAGCAGGAATGCTGGCAGGCTGCGGGAGCAGCAGCTCATCGGATTCTGCCGATGCACAGACCACAGAGGCTTCTGCGGCAGCTTCATCCGCAAGCACTTCCCAGGATGCGTCAGGAGACGTGACCCTGCGTTTTGCATGGTGGGGCGGCGATGAGAGAAACGAGGCCACGCAGGCTGTCATTGACCAGTATGAGAAGGCGCACCCCGGCGTGACGATCGAGGCAGAGCCCGGATCCAACGACGGCTATCATGACAAGCTGGCCACTCAGCTTGCCTCCGGAACGGCGCCGGACATCGTTCAGATTGATCCCGAGACCATGCCTACCTTCGTAGATGCCGGCGATTATTTCGTGGATCTGAATACGACGAGTATTGATCTGTCCGATTTTGATGCAGATTATCTGGCACTCCAGATCAACGGAAATTATGACGGCAAGCAGCTGGGCCTTCCGACAGGAATTGCAGGACCTGCGATTCTGGTGGACAAGACACTGGCAGACAAGTTCGGCATTGACATGACGAAGCAGGACATCACCTGGGAAGACTGGATCGACTACGCGAAGAAGATCCAGGAGCAGGATCCGGAATCCTATCTGTTCTGTGCGAACAAGGAGTACATTACGAACCTGTTCGTTTTCACCATGGCGAAGCAGTACGGCGGACCGCTCTTTGATGCCGACGGAAAGCTCCTTGTCACAGAGGACACGCTGACCAAGGTGTTCGAGTATGTCAAGGAACTGTATGACAGCGGCGCGGTAGCTCCGGCTTCCTATGAGGCTTCTTACATCGGCGATGATGTCCAGTCGGATGCGAACTGGATCGCCGGCAAGTATGTGGCAGCTCCCTGCTACATTTCAACGATGGATGTCATGGTCGCTGCGAATCCGAATGATGAATATGTGGCAGGTACGCTTCCGGTCATGGACGGCGCCAAGGACGGCGGCTTCGCTTCCAATACCCCGCAGCTTCTGTCCATCACCAACTCCTGCAAGAATCAGGATGTTGCGGCAGATTTCCTGAATTACTTCTTCAATGACAAGACCGCACAGGAGACGCTCGGCGCAACGAGATCGGTTCCTCCGACGGAGTCCGCAAGAAAGATCTGCGAAGAGGACGGAAAGGTTTCTCAGGTTGTCAGCGATGCGGCTGACATTGCAATGGCAGTGGGCGGAACCCCGAACGACAAGGTTTCCTCTTCGGCAGAAGCCAAGACCATCCTGTTCGATACGGTAGAGGCCGTCGGCTATGGCCAGATGACACCGGAAGAAGCGGCGGCAACGGTTGTTGACGAGTTCTCCGGACTTCAGAAATAAAGAGACTGCAAAACAGCAATACAGAAATCCCCTGCTGAAGAAAGCAGGGGATTTTTAAAAGAAAAGTGAGGTGTCCTATGGCAGGTGCAAAGGCTGCGGTCAAGAAGCAGCACTATTCCAAAAGAGATTACAAGGGACTCTTGTATTTACTTCCGTGGCTGATCGGATTTGCGATTCTGCAGCTGTATCCGTTCATCACATCCTTCATTTATTCCTTCAACGACTATACCGTCGGAGGGACGATGAACTTTGTGGGGCTCGCGAATTACAAGGAGCTGCTGACGCATGACCGTGAGTTCTGGGGTTCCCTGAAGGCAACGATTCTGTTCGCATTATATACGGTACCCGGGAAGGTCATCCTGGCCCTTCTGGTTGCCATGTTCCTGAACCGGAACATCCGCGGCATCAATCTGATCCGTACCCTGTACTACATTCCCTCCCTGTTCGGCGGATCGGTCGCAATCGCACTTCTGTGGCGTCTGATGTTCATGGACAACGGCGTGGTCAACACGATGCTGGCCAAAATCGGAATTTCGAACGTTTCCTTCCTGGGCGACGTCAAGATGGCACTTCCGACGATCTGCATGCTGGAGGTCTGGCAGTTCGGATCTTCCATGGTCATGCTCCTTGCCGCACTGAAGAACGTTCCCAAGGAGCTGTATGAGGCAGCAGACATTGACGGCGGCGGAAAGCTTGCCAAGTTCTGGCACATTACCATCCCGCAGATTTCGCCGATCCTGTTTTTCTCGCTGCTGAATCAGACCATTCAGGAGCTGCAGAACTTCACCTCACCGTATACGATTACCGGCGGCGGCCCGTTGAAGGCAACGAATGTTCTGGGCATCATGCTGTACAAGCAGGGCTTCAGCTTCTTCAAGATGGGCTACGCAAGCGCAATTTCCTGGATTGAATTTGCAATTATCCTGGTCTTCACTCTGGTGCTGTTCGGAACCTCCAAATTCTGGGTGCACTACGCAGATGAGTAATCAGATGAAGGCGATGGCAGTACTTTTCCTCAGTGAGGTAT
>DAIMKA010000118.1:0-413 GCA_036721955.1 Lachnospiraceae bacterium
GTTTTCCGGTTCTCCCGGGCGTCTTCGAAGGCGAAACAGACCGGCGGCTTTTACGCGGCCATGGCATATAAGGTATATAATCTGATCGGATCCGTTCCATCCCGCCGGCGGCCGGCGGGACCGATGATCGTCAGAATCTTTTGTTTTCAGGAGGAAGTTTTATGCACACCGCCTCACCGTATTCTGTTTCCGACAGCCGCCTGTTCCGGGCAGAGCGCGTCACCCGCCGGATCACCCGCATCTGGCTGCCGGGAAATGTCTTTGCATACTATGTAAAAGGGGATGTTTCCGGCGTTCTGATCGACACCGGTCTCGGATATGGAAGTCTTCGGTCTTTTCTGGAGGAAGAGGAGAATCATCTTGCCTTCGGTCAGCCGTACACGGTTTTTCTGACACACGGCCATCTGGATCAC
>DAIMKA010000118.1:571-3311 GCA_036721955.1 Lachnospiraceae bacterium
GTGAAACGCTTCGGCTTCTGCCTCTCCCCGGTCACACCTTCGGGTCCTGCGCCGTTCTTTTCGTCCGGGAGCGGATCCTTCTTACCGGGGATGCCCTGAATTCCTGGACGCTGCTCTTTGCCCTGCCGGATTCTCCGCCGATGACGGAGTACCGCGCAGCTCTCCTGCGCCTCCGCGGTTCCTGTGCGGGGCAGTATGACCGGATTCTCTACTCCCATCCGCACAATGTCGGCGGACCGGAGATCCTGGATCAGATGATTGACCTCACCGGCAATATCCTCTCGGGTAAAAATACCGGCTCCCTGCCGATTCTGCGTCTCGGCCATCCTGCCGTTCTCGCAAAGCCGGTGAACCCGAAAACGCTCCTTCGGAGGGACGGGGGACTTGCCAATCTCGTCTATGACCCTGATAATCTGTATGCGGAAGCCGTCTCGCAATGACTGCACGGACTGTCCGGGGATTTGCAGCCATGCGCGGACGCCTCGTCCTGTAAAATAAATCACTGTAAGGAGATCCCGCAAATGGATTTTTCAATGATTGTCTTTATTCTGGAAATGATCGGCACCGTTGCCTTCGCCGTGTCCGGCGTCATGGTGGCAAGAGACTGCAAAATGGATATTTTCGGCGCTGTCGTGCTCGGCTGCGCCACAGCCGTCGGAGGCGGGATGATTCGTGATCTTCTGCTCGGCGTCATACCGCCCATGATGTTCCGCAGGCCGGTTTATGTCGCCGTTGCCACCATCACCTCGGTACTGACCTTTCTTCTTGAATTCTGCAGTCCGAAGCTTCGCGAGGTAATCGGCCGGAATCAGGAGCGCAGCGACCGGATTCTCAATACTGCCGACAGCATCGGCCTCGCGGCTTTTGTCGTCGTCGGCTGCCGTTCCGCCATTGAGGGCGGCTATGGCGACAATCTGTTCCTCTGCGCTTTCGTCGGGGTTCTGACCGGCATCGGCGGCGGAATCCTGCGCGACGTTCTCGCGGGTCAGATGCCCCTCATCATGAGGAAACGCGTGTATGGCCTTGCGGCAATCATCGGCTCCATTGTCTACTGCGGCCTTCTCCGCGTCGGAACCGATGTCATCCCCGCCGCTCTTGCCTGCATCGCCGTCACCTGTCTCATCCGGTTCCTCGCGATCCACTATCGCTGGAATCTGCCGTCTTTTCATTAAAAAATACTCGTTAACAGGGCTTTACTATCGTCCCGCAGGGATGCCGTGTTCCGCGGCAGTTTTCGTCGCAGGGATTTTCTATGTGCTCCTCGTGAAGCTGCGGCCCGCTGCCATCCCTCACGGACCGATCTGTGACAGATTATTTTCTCTGCAGACAGGATCCCAGCGTATTCTTCAGTGCCTCCAGATTCATCGGCTTCGCAAGATGCGCATTCATGCCCGCATCCAGGGCATCCTGCACATCGCGCACAAAGGCATTGGCCGTCATCGCGATGATCGGAATGCTCATCGCCTCCGGATGCCCGGATTGACGGATCATCTTCGTCGCATCATAGCCGTTCAGAACCGGCATCATGACATCCATCAAAATGGCGTCATAGGTTCCCTCCGGCGCATTCGTGAACATGTCCACCGCGATCTGGCCGTTCTCCGCAATGTCGCAGGCCGCTCCCTCACTCTTCAGGATCTCCACCAGAATCTCCGCATTCAGCGCGTTGTCCTCCGCAGCCAGGAAATGCCGCCCTTTCAGATCAATCTGCACATCGGTCCCGGAAACCGAATTCTTGAAGCGCTCCACATCAATCAGTTTCTCCATCAGATTGACCACCGTGAACGGCTTGGCAAGGAAGCCGTCCACATCAATCTCCAGCGCTTCCGTCTCAATGCTCGACCAGTCATAGGAGGTCAGGAACAGGACCGGCGTATCAATCGGAATGATCTTGCGGATTTCTCTTGCCGTATCCAGACCATTCATGCCCGGCATCTGCCAGTCCAGAATGATCGTGCTGTATTCGTGGCCCGCTGCGTATTCCTCACGAACCTTCTTCACGGCGGTTTTCCCGTCACAGGCCGTATCGAATTCCACGCCGGTGTCCTTCATCATGCTGCAGATGTTATCAATCACATCCTTGTCGTCATCCACCAGAAGGATTCTGGAGACGCCATGATTCTCCCAGAACGAATCGTCCTGCTCCTCGTGGGGAATGCGGAGCGGCAGTTCCACCGTAAAGGTACTGCCCTTTCCGACCTCGCTGTCCAGCGTAATCGTTCCGCCCATCAGATCCACGATATTCTTCGTAATGGCAAGGCCGAGGCCCGTGCCGACCTCCTTGTTGACCGTCGTGCTCTCCGCGCGCGTGAACGGATCGAAAATAATTTTCTGAAACTCCTTCGAAACGCCGTAGCCGTCATCCGCAACGCAGAAGCGAAGGCGCTCAAAGTTCCCGGAGGAGGGGCCGAGATCCTTAATATCAAACCGGATGTGTCCGCCCAGTGGCGTGTATTTTACCGCGTTGGACAAAAGATTGATGAGCACCTGATTCACCCGGACCTTGTCTCCGACATACAGCTCGTGTTCCATTTTGCCCATGTTAATCTGGAATGCCTGCTTCTTGGCCGCGGCCATCGGGCGTACCACCACATTGATCGACTCCATCAGCTCATCGATGGAGAATACCGCCTGATTGATCGCAATTTTGCCGCTCTCGATCTTCGAGATGTCCAGAATATCATTGATCAGGCCCAGCAGATGGTTGCTGGCCGCCGTAATTTTTCTCGAATATTCACGA
>DAIMKA010000118.1:3457-5716 GCA_036721955.1 Lachnospiraceae bacterium
CTCCTGCATCGTTGCCTTCTGGCGTGCGGAACGGGTGAGCAGGATCGCAATCAGCGCCATGATCACCGCCGCTGCAATCAGACAGAGCAAAACCGCCTGGAGCGGATGCCTGCGGACGAACAGAACCGGCGTAATCGAATCGCTGTGCTGATTGCCGCTGCTCAGATAAGAGGCCAGCTCCGCCTCGGAAATGCTGTAGATATAGTTGTTCAGCGATGCCAGGAACTCCGTGCTGCAGTCTCTCGATACCGCGGCGCAGAGCTTCTGCTCCTGCCCGGGGATCATGCTGGTAACCAGCGCACTTCCTGTCTCGTAGATATAGTATTCCAGAACCGAACGGTTTCCGGCTGCCAGATCCGCCTTCCCGCTCCGTACCGCCTCAATGGCATCTTTCTCGCTGTCACACAAAATGGTGGACTCATATCCGGAGGTGTCAATCTGATCCTCCAGCCCTCTTACCAGTGCGAATGTCTTCTGCTGCCTGCTGCCGTTCGGCTTCTGGGCATAGGAAACGGGCTGTTCCATGACCGGTGCACTGTTGATGACGCCGAGCTTTGCGCAGTCGCCTGAGGTCAGCAAAGCGCCGAGAAGAAGGTCAAAATGCTGCTTCCCCAGAAGTTCCTCCGCCTCGCTCCGGTTCTCACAGAAGGTATACTGAATATCCAGTCCGGTCTTTTCGGCAAAGTCGTTCAAAATGGAGATCAGCATTCCTGCAGGCTCTCCATCCTTTCGATAGACGAAGGGAGCCTCATCATCCACGCACAGCGCCCGGACGGTTCCCATCTTCTTCAGGGCTTCCTCTTCCGCCGAGGTCATCAGGAAAGAATCCTCCACCGTGCGGAAGTACGTATCATACAGCGTATCCTGGAGTTTGGGCTCCGTCTGGTCGATCTTCACGATCGTGCGGTCCAGCTCCTCCACCAGTTCCTTATTGCCCTTGGTCGATGCAAAATAATAGGGTCTCGGCGCGAACTGCGCCACAATGCGTGTATTGGCAATCGGAGACAGCGACACGCTGGAAATCACGTCCACATCTCCATCCAGAAGTGCCTGATTCTGGGCCTCTGCGGAATCATAATAGGTGATTTTGTACGGGAGATTCTCCGCGTCCAGAAAGGTGATCACTTCGCTGTTGCGCGTTTGTGCCTGTTCCCACAGGCCCACGCGGAGAACATCCAGATTGACGAGATTCTGCTCCCTGAGACCGCTGGAAGTCAGTGCATTCAGCGTCGTGTACACCGTTCCGTAGCTGTGCTCCGGGAACTCGAACATCTCCTCTGTAGCCTCGTTTTTCAAAAGAGGTCCCATCAGGTCTGCTTTTCCCTCTGTCAGATCCGTGATGGCGTTTCCTACCGCCTCATTTCCGTCATCACTCGCATAGAGCACATAATCCATGTTCCAGCCGGTGTATTCGGAAATTTTCTCAAGATAGTCGTAATTGTATCCCGTCACCTTTCCGGAGTGGCCGATGAAGCTCATTCCTTCCTGGGTCGGAAACGCTACCCGGATGGTTCTCCCCGTCTCCGGACTCCGCCCGGATGTATCCAGCGCATCCGGATCCGAGGCTCCCTCTGTGGCCGGCTGTGACTCTGACTGCACAGAGCTTTCTTCCGCGGACGCCTGTCCGGTTTCCCCGGCCGATTCCTCCGCATCCGCGCGCACCGTCATCGCACCGGCTGCTCCTGTCAGCAGAAACGCCGCCGTCAGTCCCCACAAAACTCCGCGCAGCCATCTCAGGGTCCCGTTCGCCCTTTTCTTCCCTGTCCTTGCCCCTTTGTCTTCCACTCACATTCTCCCCTCTGTTTTTGCTGTTTTCTATCGTTATTAAATTCAATCTTTCCTTTCAGAAAAGACAGATATGTTTTGATTATACTCTCTTCCGGAAAGCTTTTTTCATTCTCACGGAAAAAAGCTGATTTTTATAAAAGAAAACGGCTGAAAATAAAGCTTCTCTCCGCACACAAATTTTTAAATACAAAAAAGAGCCATGGCTCCTGCCACAGCTCTTCTGCTCCGAAATTCTCCGGTCACGAATCAGATGATTTCTCTCTCCTGCAGAGAAACCTGCACCACCTGCAGTGCGGCTTCTCTCTGCAACAGAACCCTGCACAAGCCACTGTGCACCTTTCTCATGCAGCAGTGCCCTGCACTTCTTCTCATGGACCCTCAGGGACTCGAACCCAAGACAGACCGGTTATGAGCCGGTTGCTCTAACCAACTGAGCTAAGGGTCCTCATCACGCTCCGGAAAATTCCTGCA
>DAIMKA010000118.1:5726-6180 GCA_036721955.1 Lachnospiraceae bacterium
TCAACATTCCTGAGATCCTCTAGCGAGGTGCCAACCAGATTTGAACTGGTGATCAGGGTTTTGCAGACCCACGCCTTACCACTTGGCTATGGCACCATTTTATGAAACTGTCTTGCGTTATGAAGTGCTTCCGTGACTCCGACGGGAATTGAACCCGTGTTACCGCCGTGAAAGGGCGATGTCTTAACCTCTTGACCACGGAGCCGGATGATAAAAAAAATGATTTATGACGTACCTTTCAGCTCGTCATAAATCATCTCGAGCGCCCCAAACAGGGCTCGAACCTGTAACACCGCGGTTAACAGCCGCGTGCTCTACCATTGAGCTATTAGGGCATTGGTTTGATGTCAATAAAAGCACGGCGCTTCTTCAAAAAGCTCCGCGCTCTGCCACCTTCCGGTGCCTTCAAAACCGAACACAGAAAACCATCTCTGGTCTCGTTCCTCCTGGAACA
>DAIMKA010000119.1:0-277 GCA_036721955.1 Lachnospiraceae bacterium
GTCCTTGTAAAGATCATGCACGAAGCAGATGGGAAGAGAGGGGGCATACCCCTCGGTCCCCTGAATCCTTGCAATCAGGGCCGTATCGTAGGAGACCGCTTCCTCCTGCATACGGCCTGCCTTGTAATAGCAGAGATTGTCATAGCGCACGTAGAAGAGCACAGAATAAAGAAGAGCGGCGCTCATGAACAGGGAAAGGCATCCCGAAGCAGAAAGGCGGAAGGGACGCTCCTTTGGATCTGTCCTGGAGGGATTTTTCTCTGCCCGGGAGGAACTT
>DAIMKA010000119.1:287-4434 GCA_036721955.1 Lachnospiraceae bacterium
AACAGAAAGGCGGAAGATATGTCTCCCGGACGCTGTCCGGGAAGGCTTCTTCGCTGCCTGGAGGGGAGTGGCAGTAGTTTTTGCCGTCCGCGATACATCCGAAGGCCTCTTTGCTGCCTGGAGGGGAGCCTTCGGATTTCCCGCCCGGAACCACTGTGCGAGAAGAATTCCGAGAACGAAAATCATGACTTCGCCGTAGAGCATCAGCGAGTAGACATCAAAATCGGTCATGACGAAAATAAAGTTCGCGCACAGCGGGAAGAGCATGAAAAGAACCGCCATGCGAAGAGCCGGAAGGAGTGCCTTTCCGGTGAAATTTTCCCTGCCGGAGAGGTGTTTCCGCTTTGGAAGAAAGCCGCGCAGCATGCGGATCAGGGAGAGAACCGCGAGCAGAAGGATGACAAGGACCAGCAGGCGGTATACCGGACGCATGGACCACATGAAGAGAAGGTAGTCATCGCTCCCCCGGTAGGGCCGGAAGCTGTCCGGCGAGAAGAACATGCGGTACGCCATCCGGATCCGCTGCGGATAGGAGAAATTCCCGGCGCCCGCGCCCATGGTGTCGAGACCGCGGTAGGCATAGAGCTCCTTTCCGGTGGCCCGGAGGGAAAGCTTCATGAGAAGAAGGTACAGGAGAAACCCGAGGACCGTTCCCACAAGTGCATGGAGCCAGAAGCGGAAAGAACGGTCCTTTTTTTCCCATTCGTGCGAGAGGAGAATCAGAACCTCGAAAGAGAGCAGGACGGGAAGATATGCCTGGTAAATGCCGATCATCAGGGCGCCGAGAATCACTCCCGCGGCAAGGGAGGGGAGTGAAGTGCGCTCCGCGAGGAAAAAGGCACTGAGGCAGGCAAGGAAAAAGGCCAGCATGTAATACGGCGCGGTGAAGCCGTAGGCAAACGTTGCGGTCAGCACCGGGAACACGGCGACAATCGCGCAGAGAAGAAAGGAGAGAAGCCGCGAGGTGATGTGCAGAGTGCAGACCATAAAATAAGAAGAGAGCGCAAGGAACAGGAGGGACACAAGGCCGCCGAACCAGGGGAGGCTGTAATTGCTGCCGCCGAAGGGAAGGCGCGTCAGCTTTCCGAGGAGGCCCAGCGTGAACCTTCCGAAAATATGCGTCGCGCCGACATCGTAGGTGCAGACGACGTCGTCATGATAGGAGATGCCGCCGAAAAAATATGCGGCGTGCGCGGCAAGGCCACAAAGAAACGTATCAAAAAGGCACTGCCGGAGCCGCGAGTCCCTCCAAAGGCGGAAAATGAGGCGGCGCAGCCTGTCTGCGAATGCGGAGAAGGAGAGGCTGTTATGAGAGTCTCCGTTGTCTGCGGCTGCCGTGGAAGCGGTGTCTTTGTGAGAGCCTTTATGGGAAGATGAAACCGGGGGCGTGGGAAAACTGCTGCTCATGGGAAAACCTCCTGGGGAGAAAGTTGTCAGATAAGTATTTATTGTAGCGGTTTGACGGAATCCGCACAAGTTGTTAAGATACATCTGTATGTCATCCGGCAGGAGGGGAAGGGTCTTTTCTGCGGATTCAGGATTTCGGGAGGAGAAGAGAATTGAAGAAGATCGGAAACGGAATCAAGGTGATGCTGCTGACAATGGCGGCGGCATTTCTTTTGCTGCTGGCACCGGCGAACAAGACGGATGCGCAGGCGGCAGTGAGCGGTATTGATGTGAGTTCCTATCAGGGAGCCATTGACTGGAATGCGGTAGCGGCAAGCGGCGTGAAGTTCGCCATGATCCGCGTGGGCAATACGAAGTACGGCCTCGACAAGTATTTTACCCAGAATGTGGTAGGGGCCAATGCGGCGGGAATCCGCGTCGGCGTTTACGTGTATTCCTATGCGCTCAATGCGACGGAGGCGGCTGCAGATGCGCAGCTGGCCATTTCCGCGATGGGAAATCTTCCGATTTCCTTCCCGGTCGCCATTGACATTGAGGATCCGTCTCAGGTGAATCTCTCGACGGCGGATCAGCTTTCGATTGTGAATACGTTCTGCACGATGATATATTCGGCCGGCTATCAGCCGATGGTTTACAGCTACAAGAACTGGTTTGCTACGAAGCTCGGCGTCACCTCGTGGGATCACTGGGTGGCCAACTACGGCGGAGAGATGGGCTTTCCCGGAACGATGTGGCAGTATTCCTCCAAGGGCGCGGTTCCGGGCGTTGCGGGATCCTGCGACGTGGATTATGTGCTGAAGGATTATTTCACCACGATTCCGGCAACGGGGCTGTCCACGCAGAACGGCGCGACCTATTACTTTGTCAATTACCGCAAGCAGTTCGGCATGCAGACGATCGGAGGACTTCAGTACTTCTTCGACGGAACCGGCGCGATGGTGAAGGATCAGACGACTGTTGACGGTCAGAACAACATCATCCGCATGTGCAAGGACGGACATGTGGTTGTCATTACGGCGGCGGCCCAGGCCCAGGCGGCGCAGCTGAAGGCGGTCTCCGACCAGCAGGCGGCGCTTCTGGCGCAGAGCAAGGCGGCGCTGGCCCAGGCCCAGAAGGATGCGGCAGCAGGTGCGGCGCAGTACCAGTCCCTGCAGGCAGCGGCGGATCAGGCGGCTCTCACCGCGCAGCAGGCAGCAGCGGCAGCGGCGGCGCTTCCCACGCAGGAGAATCTGAACATCCAGGCAGTGGCGACGGCCCAGTCGGAGCAGGCGGCAGCGGCGGCGGTAACCGCGCAGAAGACCGCGGCGCAGCTCCAGACTGCAGCGCAGACGGCGGCCACGCAGGAAGCGGCGCAGGAAGTGACGGCGGCCAAGGCCAAGCAGGCAAGCGATGCCGCCCAGCTCGCGGTGGCAATTCCTCAATAGCGCACTCGAAGGCAGCCGATGCTGCCTTCTCCTGCTTAGAGCAGCCACACACTTTGTGTGTGTCGGCTCTCACATCGGAGAAACCGCCTTCGCGGTTTTCTCCTCGTGCGCACTCGAACTTGCCCGATGGCAGGTTTTCTTGCCCGGAGCAGGGAAAAATTCATCACGGAATAAGAAAAGGGGAGTGAATCCGCCGGACAATCCGCGGATTCACTCCCAATCTTGTTTCTGATGTGAGTATAATGTGAAGAGTGAAGAGAAAGCGAAGAAACGGATTCCTCTATAAAACGGCGGTACTCGGATGGTGACGATAAAGGATGTGGCAGCTGATGCAAACGTATCGGTCGGGACAGTTTCCAAGGTGATCAATGGTCAGTATGTGTCAGACAAGAACAGAAAAAAGGTAGAAGACTCCATACAGAAGCTGGGATATCAGATCAATTATTATGCGAAGGGACTGAAGCTGCAGCGGACCAGTACCGTTGCCGTGATTGTTCCGGAGATTCTGAATCCTTTTTTTGCCGAGTGGGTCTATTATATCGAGCTCGCGCTGTACAAGAGCGGATACAAGATGATCCTGTGCAATACACAGGGAGAGACGGAGAAGGAAAAATACTATTTCAAGATGGCATCGCAGAACAAGGTCGATGGGATCATCTGCGTGTCCTACAGTGACATCGAATCCTATGTGTCGGAGCATGTGCCGATCATATCGCTGGACCGGCATTTTGAGAAGAGAATCAGCTGCATCAGTTCGGACAATTATAATGGCGGGAGAATGGCAGCGGAGAAAATGATATCGACAGGCAGCAGCAGACTGCTGTATATCGTGAGCGGCTCGAGAATCCCCGGCGAGACCATGAAGAGGGAGTACGGATTCCGGGATTACTGCAAAAAAAACAATGTTCCGTGCGATATCTTTTACCTGGGGGATGAGATCGATCTGTTTGAAAAAAGAGAGGCAGCGATCGGGGCCAGCATCCGGGAGTTTCTGACGGAGAATTTTCATGAGGGCAGATTTCTTTATGACGGGGTATATGCCAGCACGGACTGGCTGGCGCTGATTGTATTGAAGAACATGCGCAGACTTGGAATCGCCGTGCCGGAGGATACCCAGCTGATCGGCCATGACGGACTGCGATGGATGAACTATGGAGACTACCTCGTTTCCTCCATCAAACAGCCGGTGCAGGAAATGGCGGAAAAGAGTGTGGAGCTCCTGAAAAAGAAAATAGACGGGGAGGAAATCGACATTCTTACCATTCTGCCGGTGGAGTTTGTGGACGGCGGAACCACGAGACCTTGAAGGGAAATGC
>DAIMKA010000119.1:4452-6148 GCA_036721955.1 Lachnospiraceae bacterium
GGTGGGAAGCGGGCTCCTGCGGGCGGCGGAATCCGGGATCACAGGACCGCCGGACCATGCATGGGAATATGTGAGAAAGGCCAAAGGACAGGGAAGTCCCTGCTCTTTGGCTTTTTTGCACAAAAAGGAAAGATGGCAATTGGCACAAATATCCAAACATATGAAACGTTTCATTCTATATATTGACGGAGAATCCGGCAGGCCATATAATCAGATCATCAAATATGAAACGTTTCAAACATCGTTTCCATCACTTAAGTCACAGAATCATCAAAGGAGGGTTACTATGAAAAAGAAATTACTGGCGACTTTCATGGCAGCTGCAATGGCTGCAGGTGTGCTGAGCGGATGCGGAAGCACGAACAGCGCAGAAAGCGGAACCAGCCAGGCAGCCGATGGAGCCGGCGCCAGCACGGAGAGCGCAGCGGCGACCACGGAAGCGGCAGCAGACGACGGGTCCGCGGAGGAGATCTCGATCTGGGTTCATGAGACCGACAGCCCGGAGGGAAAGCTCTACAAGAAGCTTGTGGATGATTTCAATAATCAGTACACAGGAAAATATCATGCAACCATCACCCAGATTGCACGGAGCGGAGATGCCGGCGGCTACGATGATAAAGTCAACGCAGCGATCAGCAACGGAGGACTTCCGGATGTCTTCACCATCGATGGCGTAAGAGTCGGTGAGTTTGCGGATGCGGGAGCGATTGTACCGATCGGAGATTATTTTACCGAGGATGACCTGAAGGATTTCAACCCGGATATCATTCAGCAGGGTACCTACGATGGAAAGCTGTATACCGTAGGATGCTTCGACTCCTCCGTCGGCATTTTCTACAATAAGGATATGTTCGAGAAGGCAGGAATCACTCCCGCAACGAAGGATAATCCGTGGACCCTTGAGCAGCTGACCGATGCAGCCAAGAAGCTGACGACGGATGACTGCTACGGAATCACGATGTCACTCGATGCGACCGATGAGACCGTCATCTACTTCTTCCTTCCTCTCATTCAGTCCCAGGGCAGCAACGTATTTGCCGATGACGGAGTCACGGCAGACGGCTACCTGAATGGTGACGCTTCGGTGAATGTCGTGACATGGATCAAGAGCATGGTAGACAACGGATATGCGAGCGCAACACCGGAAGCGAACAGCTTCGAGCTTGGAAAGGCGGCAATGGCAATCAACGGTTCCTGGGCTCCTTCCGGACTGAAGGATTATGACATCAACTGGGGACTGATGCCGATGGCAAAATACGATGCGGACTCCAAGGCTGTTTCCGCATGCGGATCCTGGACCTTCGGTATGTCCAAGGATTGCCCGGAGGAGAGAAGAGACGGCGCAGCAGAGCTCATCAAGTTCATGACGAGCACCGACGCAGATACCCAGATGTACAACGCAAACTCCATGCCGCCGGCAAGACAGTCCTCGTATAACAGCATTGAGGCATTCCAGAAGGATCCCCTTGACGTATTCCAGTATCAGCTCGCGAATACAGCAGAGGCAAGACCGGTATCTGTCAACTACGCAGTATTAAGCAACCAGTTCGCTACCGCAGTACAGAATACTCTTACCGGAATGGATCCCAAGGAGGCACTGGACGAAGCGGTAACCCAGTACAATTTCCAGACGGATACCGAATAAAACAGCACAGCGGGGAAGCATTCGGCAAAATGATCAAAACGGGCGGCATCT
>DAIMKA010000120.1:0-6127 GCA_036721955.1 Lachnospiraceae bacterium
GCCGTGTTCGTTGCAATCTTGACCGTCGGCGCCGGGGCCCCGAACGGGGTTCCACGCCCTGTCGTGAACAGGATCATATGCGCTCCCGCCGCCGTAAGGTCCGTGGCGCTCACAAGATCATTGCCGGGCCCGGACAGGAGATTCAGTCCCTTCTTCACAACCGGCTCCGCGTAATCCAGAACGTCCACGACCTGGGCGCTTCCGCCCTTCTGCACGCATCCGCAGGACTTGTCCTCCAGCGTCGTGATGCCGCCCTTCTTGTTGCCCGGCGACGGATTCTCATAGACGACCTGCCCGTGATCCGTGAAGTACTTCTTGAAATGGTTCACCATGCGGACCGCCTTGTTGTAGACCTCCTCATTCTCACAGCGGGAGAACAGGATGTTCTCCGCACCGAACATCTCCGGCACCTCGGTCAGAACCGTGGAGCCCCCGAGCGCAATCAGCCGGTCGGAGAAGCGCCCCACCGCAGGGTTTGCCGTGATTCCGGAAAGGCCGTCCGATCCGCCGCACTTCATGCCGACCACAAGCTCCGATGCAGGGATTTCCTCCCGGTGAAACTGTGCCGCGTAGTCTGCGAGTTCCCCAAGAAGCCGTGAGCCTGCCTCCAGCTCGTCCTCTTCCTCCTGGCAGACGAGGAACTTCACCCGCTCCGGATCATAGTCCCCCAGAACCTTCCGGAACAGCTCCGGCTGAAGGTTCTCACAGCCGAGGGACAGGACCAGTACGCCTCCCGCATTGGGATGACGGACCAGCGCTGCCAGAAGCTTTGCCGTGGTCGCAAGGTCCTCTCCCATCTGGGAACAGCCATAAGGGTGAGGAAAATAGTACAGCCCGTCCACGGAGGCATAGGGATTCTGGCCTTTTCCCGGATTCTCATGTTCCCTCTGCCACCCGGAAGAGGTTAAATTCTGATTCGCCTCCGTCAGTTCCTTCGCGATCCCGTTGACGCAGCCGACGAGCGGGATGATCCAGAGCTCATTCCGGATTCCCGCCTTTCCGTCCGGCCTCCGGTAGCCGCGGAAGGTTTTCGGTGAAACCGGAGGAAGGCGGTAAACCTTGTGGTCATAATGATACTCCGCGTTCTCCGAGAGCTCCGTCCTGGCATTGTGCGTATGCACCCAGCTTCCCGCCGGAATATTCCCGGAAGCAATCGCGATGGTACAGCCGTACTTGATGATGGGCTCTCCCTCTGCGATATCCGTCAGGGCAATCTTGTGGCCGCGGGCGATCGGTTCTCTTGTAACGATGTGAACGGCTTTCTCCTTCGGATCACGGCCGGATGCACTTTCCGTTCCGGATTCCTCTGTCCGTGCATCTGCAGCCGCAGAGAGATTCTCGTCCAGATCAATGTGCTCCCCTTTCGGAAGATCCTCCAGGGCAACCGCCACGTTGTCGGACGGATGGATATGAATATATTTCATACTGTCCTTTCTTTCCGGATTTTCAACCCGGAAAACAGCAGGGAATCCTGCCTCGGCAGAATTCCCTGCGGCTGGCAAAAGCCAGCGTGCTCTTTTTATCATGTCGAAGCGACAGCCGCTTCTCCAAAACCAGATCGGTCCGGGCAGGCGGCAAGTCCAGTCACAGCACCGACGCGTATGCGGCCTCGGCGCCTGCCTCGCGGATGAGCGCAAGATCCGACGCGACCTTCTCCTCCAGACCGCTCACCTTCGTGAGGTCCCGGTCCCACATCTTCTCATTCGAGAGAACGGCATGGGCAAGCGTCTTCGCATCGTCGCCTCTGTGCTCCCAGTAGAAGTCCAACACCCAGGCATCGTCCTGAATCTTATACTCATTGCCCGCAGGACGCTTTCCGATCAGTCCGTCCTCCTCCCGGCGCTGCAGATCATTGGAGAAGAACGCGATATAGGCCGCAAAGCCCATGCACAGGGCTTCCGGGAGCTTTCCGAACTTCTCCTCGTACTCCAGAAGGGACGGAAGATCCCTTGCCTTCCACTTGGAGGTCGAATTCAGGGAGATGCTCATCAGCTGATGGTCCACGAACGGATTGTTGAAGCGGTCCGTCACAGCCGCCGCAAAGTTCTCGCAGTCCGCCTTGTCGAGCGGAAGGATCGGAATGACCTCATCGAACAGGAGCTTGTTCATGAAGCCGTGGATCGTCGCATCCTGCATGCACTCGCGGACGATATTCTTCCCGGCAAGATAAGCCCCGAGGACAAAGCCGGTGTGCGCTCCGTTCAGGATCCGGACCTTTCTCTTCTTGTAGGGTGCAACCTCCGGAACGACGTGGACATTCAGTCCCGCTCTCTTAAAGGGGAGCTTCTCCTCCAGCTCCTTCGGTCCTTCAATGTACCAGACGCCGAACACCTCGCCGACATCCAGAAGGTCGTCCTCATAGCCGTTCTCTTTTGTCAGCGCCTCCACTTCCTTCGGATCACGGATCCGGCCGGGAACGATGCGGTCCACGAGCGTCGAGCAGAAGAGGCACTCGTTTTCAATGTAGGAGGCAAAGTCCTCTCCATAGCCCCAGTCCTTCGCGTGATGCAGGACATCCTTCTTCAGCTCCTGGCCGTTGGCATCAATCAGCTCGCAGGAGAGGAAGGTGATTCCCGGCTTGCCCGCAAGGAACCGCTCATGAAGAAGAACCGTTACCTTGGCAGGGAAGGAAGCCGGCGGCTGCTGGTCCGGCGTGCAGGAAGGGTCATAGGTGATGCCGGCCTCCGTCGTGTTGGATGCCATGTACTCCAGCTCATCGGAGCAGGCGATCTTCCGGATCGTCTCCCAGTCGGACGGATCATAGGGATTGTAGCAGGCATCCACGGCGGAGATCACGCGCTTGCGGTTGACCTTCTCCCCATTCTCGGAGCCGCGAAGATAGAGGGTATAAAGCCCTTCCTGATCGTTGATCAGTCTGGTCAATCCCTGTGCGATCGGCTGAACCAGGGCAATCTTGCCGTTCCATCCGGCCTTTTCGTTGGACATGTCGAACCAGTAGTCCACAAAGGCGCGGAGGAAATTTCCCTCGCCGAACTGCAGAACCTTCACGGGAGCTGCGCCCTTGTCCAGAATGTATCCCTGATATCCGCTGTTTTTCAAAACGTCATAATTCAACTTTGCCATTGTTAAAAGTTCCTTTCTGCCGCAGCTTGTCTGCGGCACACGAGGAGAAATCCGCGAAGGCGGTTTCTCCGATGGGGGAGCATCGGCGCATTCCCTGTGCCTGCTCCAAACAGGAGAACGCGGCATCAGCTGCGTTCGAGTGTGCATTTCTTAGTTCATCGACAGCTCCGTGCCGTCCAGGCATCTCTCGCATGCCTCCTCAAAGGCTGCCGCCGCAGCCCAGAGATTATACGAGAACCAGGAGCTGTACGGATTTCCCTCCGAATCCTTCTGGATCAGCAGACCGTCCGACGGGCACCACCGCTCCGAAAGGACTCCGTATTGACCATATCCGGTTTTCTCCGGATACAGCTCCAGCGTCTGCATGATCCATGCCGTGCCGTCCAGCGCGCGGTCCGTATAATAGCGGTCGCCGCTGACTCTCCCCAGATAATACAGATCGCTGTCCACGATCATTCCCATCGGGTGGATGTGCGGATTGGAGACAGACGTCACACTCCCTCCGCAGGCGTTCCAGCCATCCGCAAGCGGCCGGTATTCCGGATGCGTCCGGTAGCCGTACCGCCACAGGAATTCATAGTCTGCGCCGTTTTTCAGAGCGGTCAGATACTTCTCCTCACCGGTGTATTCGTGGAGGAGTCTTGCTCCGCGGATATAGGCAAGATTTCCTTCCTCATCCGGGGACTTCCAGGTGTCCATCGGCGTCCCGCTGCAGGTAAGACTCCGGACCGCTTTTCCGTAGAAATCAAGCGCCCTGTCGGCTGCCTGCAGATATTTCTCCTCTCCGGTCAGATGATACAGGTATGCCGCACACGGGACAAACCAGCAGCCGGCAAATCCGTTCCAGTCCGCCACCTCTTTTCTGTCCGTGCGGTAGGTATAGCCGAAGGCTCCGTCCTCTCTTTGCAGTTCAATGACCGTATCCACCGTCTTCTGCGCCTTCTTCAGCCATTCCGCCGGACAGGTTCTTCCCGCCCGCTTCCGGAAATCAATGGTTTTCAGAAGATAATGTACGGCACTTCCTACGGTGTATGCGCAGTGAACATCTCTGGCCAGTCCGAATTCCGACCACCAGCCGTTCACCCATCTTCCCTTCTCATCCGCTGCGGTCACTTCCGTATGCGCAAGTCCCGAGGCCCCGTTGTAGCGGTCCTTGATCCGGTCCGTATCAATCGGGGCGGTGAGATCATACAAAAGGCCGGAATCCTCGTTAAACGCAGCCGTGATTTTCGAAAACATCTGGCCGCCGGAGGCCGCATTTGCGAGAAGCCCGCTTGCTTCCTCCCCCAGAATATTCTCCGCGAGGATCAGCGGATAGGCAAGGACTCCGCCTCCCGTCCAGCCGATCTCCCGTACATTTCTCCAGGGATGCAGCACCGGATTTTCCGGCGGCAGGCAGTTGCAGTTGGTGTATTCTCCCGACTCCGGATTCCAGCTGATCCTGGCAAAGCTGGCAAGGCACCCCTCCACTGCCTCATGAAAGGTTTTCCGGTACACGGCCCGCTCATGACGGAGTGCATATTCTCTCCGGATAATTTCATGAAGTGCAAGGCGCGGATACCGGGCATCCCCGGCAGGAACATAATAGATTCTCCCGCAAACCGATCCCTTTTTCACCCAGTCTCCCGTGGAGGGACCCGGCGTTCTCTTGTTGACAAAGGAAATCGGATCATTGGTGTAGCCAAGCGTGATGCCGCACCGGTCGGGAAGCTCTGCAAATACTCCGTTGCAGATCCCGCCTTCTTCCGTCTGCGTGTAGGGCTCCGTTGTAACAGCCAGAACGCCTTCTTCCGTACATACCGCCGACAGCGGCATTGCCGCGCGGTCCGCCCGGAACTCCCATCTCGGGGACCGGAAAATATCCCGCTTCTTTTCCTCTCCTGCGGTTTTCTGCTCCCCTGCTCCTCCGGGTGTTCCCGCTTCTCCCGCAGCAGCGTCCTCTTCCCTGCACAGAAGCGGAAATTCCCCCGCATGAACCTCGGCCGCATTGTTGTCGCCGTAAATGCAGCAGGGAATCACATGGAAGGCATCGCTTTCTTTCTCCGGCGCCGCAGTCAGCCGGACTTTGGTATTCTCCGCCGATTCCACACTCAGCCGATACTCCGCATAATCCCGATTCTGTTTCCATTCCAGACGGACCGGGCTGTTCCTGTCATCCGGAGCCTCAATCCATGCTCCGCCACAGTAATATTGCAGTCCGATTCGTACCTTCGTTGTTCCGATAGTTATATTCATATTACCTTTCTGTGCCGCGTTTTTGCGGCCCCCCGATGAGGCAACTTCTTTCCTGCCGTGTTCCTGATACCAAAAAGCGCCAGGGAAACGCCGGGAAGCGTTTCCCTGACGAAAGGAAATGCATGCGATTGTTCGGGCAATCCGTCTGCCCCGTCAGTTCTTCATTCCGCTCGTCGCGATGCCTTCCACGAAGTACTTCTGTGCGGCAAAGAACAGAATCATCAGCGGTGCCACGGCCACGAAGGCCATTGCCATCACCTTGCCCCACTGTACCACCGATTCGGAATCCAGAGAAAGACGAACCGCCAGCGAAATCGGGTACTTCTTCACGGAATTGATGAAGATCAGAGAATTGAAATAATCGTTGTATGTCCACAGGAACTGGAACAGTCCCGCCGAAAACAGTGCAGGCTTCATAAGCGGCAGGATAATCTTCCACAGAGTCGTCCATGAGCTGCATCCGTCGATGTATGCCGATTCATCCAGATCTTTCGGAATCCCGCGGAGAAACTGAATGATCATATACGGGAAGAAGGAATTGCAGCACAGAATCGCCGGCGCATAAAACGGCATGTAGCTGTCCACCCACCCGAACTTGTTGTACAGAAGATATCTCGGAATGATGACAACCGTATTCGGCAGCATCATCATGGCAAGGAGCAGGGTAAAGAGGAGCTTTTTATGCGGAAGATTAAACCTTGCAAACCCATACGCCACCAGTGTGGAGGAGATCAGCGTCAGCAGCGTCGTCGGAATGACCAGAACGAACGTGTTGATGAAGAACTTGGTATAAGTAAAGCCCGCGCTT
>DAIMKA010000121.1:0-6116 GCA_036721955.1 Lachnospiraceae bacterium
CGGTCCCGCCACACGCTCCGCCTCCGCAAAGCCGCGGTTCTTCTGGTATTCCGCAATCGGCTTTCCGTCCGGGAACGTAAACGCCGATCCGTTCAGAATGTCCCGGTAGCCGGGGTCATCATGCGCCATCACCGTCGTGTGCACGTTGGAAAAGCAGAGATACTGCCCGGAGAGTCCTCCGCGGCCGCCCATCACCCTGTCAAGGACGGAAAACGCCGCCGTTTCCACATCGGAGACGGTAAAATTCACGCCGAAAACATTGCACCGCTTCTCCAGCGGCTCATACGCCGCCGCGGCATAAGGCCCGACGGAGTGGATCATCTTGTCGGGAAGGCACCGCCCCTCCGCAAAAAGAGCCAGGCTGACCGGAATATCCCGCTCCCGGAGGCAGCGGATGATCTGATTCCGTGTCTCCTCCTTCGAATCCGGAAGGTAGACATAGGCCCGAAGCGGTCCTCCGATCCTGCTGACCGCACCGGAAAGCCTCTCACAAAGCTTCTCCTCCCCGGTCTCTTCCACCGTAAAAACTCCGGCGACCTCCGCTGTTTCCGGAAGCGCCGCCGCAAGACGGGCCGCTGCGATCTTCTCCTGCGCTCCCGTCGTGACAATCAGATAGTGAACCTTCCGGACCGCCTCCTTCTCCGTCCGCTGAAGCCAGTCGCGGAGAAGCAGACGCTCCAGACTGGTGAAAAGAAAATCCAGAATTCCCGCGTACAGAAGCACCAGGCGCGAAACCTTTTCAAACGAGTGCGTTGCCGACAGGAGAACAATCAGTGCCACATACTGAAACACCCTCTCCCGGAACACGCGCGCCACATTTTCCACCGGATCCATCTTCGTAATCCGGTATTCATGGTGCTTTGCCCGCCGATAGGTATTCCAGAAAAGATAAATCAGAATGTTCAGCACATAAACCGTGCTGTAGAGCTCCACCCGCCACGGGACCAGCTTGCTCCACATCCGCAGGTACAGGGCGATCAGAAAGGCCGCCGTCGTCGCTGCGGTATCCAGTATGATGATGAGTCTCCGAACGGATTTCTGTGAATGAAAATGCATAGCGTTTTCCTTTATGACTGCATAATTCCTGCACGCGCGGGAAGGATCCCGTCAGTCCGGGTTCCCGGTGCATTCTTTTTCATTATAACCCATGCGGCGTTTTCCTGCCCGGAGTTTTTCCACCCCCGTACGGGCATCTGTGATAAAATGAAATGGTTCTGGGCTGAACAGTTATCACATTTTTAAGGAGATTTTCATGCAGATTATTACCGGAGAACTGAGTGGACATACCTCAGAATACCCCCTCTCCCGCTTCGGCGGCAGGGAGAACATTCTCGCTGTGGATATTGAAACAACCGGTCTTTCCCCCGCGAAGGACCGCATTTACCTCATCGGCTGCGGCTACTGGGAGGATGGCTGCTGGAAGCTGATCCAGTGGTTTGACGATCATGGAGACGGGGAGGCGGATATTCTCACCTCCTTCCTTCTCTTCTCCAAGAAATTCACAACGCTCATGCATTATAACGGCCGTCAGTTCGATCTTCCGTTTCTCGCAAGGCGGATTGTCTGGAACGGCCTGCAGGGCATTCCGGGCGCAGAGGATTTCCCTGCTGCCATGAAATCGCTCGACCTTTACCGCTACCTGAAGCCCTACCAGAAGCTTCTCGCCCTCCCGGATCTGAAGCAGCAGACCGTGGAGCGGTTTCTGGATACCGGCCGCACGGAGAACCGCTCCGGCGGCGAACTCGTGAAGGTCTACCTTTCCTATACCGGTGCGTCCGCTCCCACGAAAACAGAGGTTTCCAGAGAACGCGACCTTGCCTCGGAGAGCACAAAGCGGATCGATGCCGCGATGATCAACCGCCTTCTGCAGGAGCAGGCCCGGAAAAATGCGCAGCAGGCTGCGCTGCAAAGGTCCGGAGACTCTGCCCTGGCAGAGGACACCGTTTCCTCTTCTGACCCGGCTTCTCCGGCGGGAAGCCGTACTTCCTTGTTTGACGCAGATCCCTCTGTTCCCGCAGACCGCTCACGGATGCGGACGATGCTCCTTGCCCACAACAGCGCCGATGTCGCGGGGCTCGTTGCCATGACCGACATTCTGATGTGGAAGGACCTGTTTCAGGCAGACCTTTCCGTCTACCGCGCACAGGCCAACACCTACCACGATGCAGACGGCGAGCCGCAGCAGGAACTCATCATGTACGCCCGCGCAGAGAACGTGCCGGAGGACATTCATGTTCCCGCGGGCACCGCTTCCCTGGACGGCTGCTACTGCGCCTTCTCCGGAAACAAAGTGGTGCTGAAGGTTCCGATTTTCAGCGGAAAGCTTCACTATTACTATGCCAACTACAAGGACTACTACTATCTGCCGGAGCTCGATCAGGCAATTCACAAGTCCATTGCCTCCTATGTCGACCCGAAGCACCGCGAACAGGCCAGGGCCGACAACTGCTACACCGGAAAGGTCGGATCCTTCCTGCCCGAATGGACGAAGCTCCACACGCCCGTTTTCCTGGAGCATTACCGGGATAAAACCGCATGGTTTGAATTCAAGCCTGAAATGAAAAAGGACAAATCCTTCTTCACCGGGTACGCAACCTACGTGTACCGCCACATTCTGGAAGGATAAGTTTAAAAAGCATCCCTGCCCCGGAAAATCGATCATCCTCTGCATGGATTCTCTGCAAAAAGAAAAGCGTGTGCCTGCTGCAGGCACACGCTTTTCTTTTTCATTTTCGACTTCCGATCCTTATTTTATCAACCGCCGGACCCTCGTTCTGTTTTTCCGTCCGATGTGCGATTGTCCCGGATTCTAGTGATCGGATCTTGCGTACTGGTTCTTCATGTGGTTCGTCGCATCGAACAGAACCTCATTCAGCGTTTTCCCGGTCTCTTTCCGGAGCATTGCCGCGATCTCCTCATTGGCCTTCTCCCGAAGAACAGCTCTCTTGCCTTCATCGGCCTCCGTCGAAAGGAGCCTGTCGTATTTGCCGATCAGCTCATGGCCCCTGGACTGAACCGCCTGTTGATAGTGCTCGATATGATTGAGGTTCTTGCTGTAGCAGGCATCCGCCAGTGCCTCGATCAGACGCGCCGACCAGTAGAAATTCTCCGTCGTCACCTCTGCCGTCGTGTTCGATAGATACTCCGGCGTCTTCTCCACGTTGGCGTAGAACGGAACCGCCGTGTTGAATGCGTTGGACCCGAACGCCAGCCACTCCACCGCGCGGTATTCCTCCGGACGGTCCGCCCGCATCTGGAGAATCGCGACAAAATCCGTGCGGTTCACGCCGATGGAGCGGTATGCTCCGCGATGGGAAGGGTCTCCGTAGCTTCCGTAGGGATCATAGGGCGTTCCCTGGTAATGAGAGGACAGAACATACTTGATGTCCTCCACCGTCACCTTTTTCTCCGGAACCATGCACCACGGAATGTCGTCGGAAAGCGGCGTGTAATCCGCCTCCGGTCCGTCCCAGACCGCCGTCTTCGGATTAAAATAGCGGCCGATAAACCACGCGCGCGGCGTATTGTAGACATGGTCCGCATCATCGTGCGTTCCGAACGCATCGCGGGGGTTCAGGCATCCGTTCTGGGAAAGATCCAGATGATTCTCCCCGATGAACTCCCGGAGGTCCGCCGAGCACATGTATTCCTTCTGCTCGCCGAACGCGTCATCGAGATCCAGAGAGTCGATCCCGAGCTGATTGGGCATCATGACATAGACATCATCCGGAACTCTTCTCGCCATCCAGTGGTGTCCGCCGATGGTCTCCAGCCACCAGATCTCGTTCACATCCTGAAAGGCAATGCCGTTCATCTCATACGTCCCGTACTGCTCGAGCAGGGCTCCCAGACGCTTCACGCCTTCTCTTGCACTGTGAATGTAAGGCAGAACGAGGACCACCAGATCCTCCTCGCCAAGGCCGCCCTTTTTCTCTTCCTGCCCGTCTGCTGCGGGAACATACTCCACCAGAGGGTCCGCACCGAGGACACGCTCATTGGCCGTAATCGTCTCCGTCGCCGTCATGCCGACATTCGCCGCGTTGACGCCGCTGGCCGCCCAGGTTCCCTTTCCCTCAATCGCGTTCGGAACCGCCGTATACCGCATCGGGTTGTCCGGAAGCTCCACCTCGACGTGCGAGAGCACCGAACGATAGTGCCGGGGCTGCTGCTGTGGCGAAACAACGACAAACTTCTTCGGTGTAAAATGGCCGGACCCGGAATCATCGTTGCGCGCGATCATGGTCGAGCCATCATAGGATGCATTTTTTCCTACCAGAATTGTTGTACAAGGCATATGAAATGTCCTCCTGTTCTTCTGTTGTTCTGTTTCTGATTTTCGGAGTTTCCTGACTCCGTTTCAGCATAGCACACTTCCCCGCGAAAGAGCACCTGCTTCAATTTCCGTAAAATACGACTTTCTTCAGGACTTCGCGGTCACAGGCAAACGGAGCCTTGGCAAGCTTCTCCGGCTTCGATGCCACCATCTCCAGCGCATGCTCCAGCTCGTTCTCCGGAACCGGCGCCTTTCCGCACATTATTTCATAGAACTCCTGCCAGTCGGAAAGAGAAGCAAAGCCCGCAAGCCGCAGTGCCTCCAGCCTCTCCACCTCCGGAATCTGCGCAAGGTACCCGCTCTCGAAATATCCCACGGCCACGCCGTGCGGCATGTGCAGGTCATAGGTCAGCGGGTAGGACAGTGCGTGCGGGAGCGAGGTTCCCGTCTGTGCAATGGCCATTCCCGCAAGCGCCGACGCCCGCATGAGCTTTCCTCTCATCCCGGCGTCAAGCCCGTCCTGTTCCAGATCCAGAAGGGCCTTCCTGGCTTCTCCCCAGGTTTTCAGTCCCGCTTCCGCGCACATCCTGCTGTAAGGCGTCGCCGAGGAATTGAACCAGCTCTCCCAGAGATGTCCCAGCGCGTCCACCGCTGTGTCCCGGATCACATGCGCCGGCGCCGCGGCGAGGTACCGCCCGTCAATCAGCGCGGCATCCGCAAAGATCTTATGCGGAAGCGAGCTCTTCGTCCTCTTCGCGTGAATGGTAAGGACACTGGCTCCCGTCACCTCCGATCCGGTCCCGCAGGTCGTCGGGATCAGGACAAGCGGCAGATGATCCGTTTCCTTCCCCTGATAGAGAAAATCCGCGTCCTTCTCCCGATACCGCATCATGAGCGCAATCGCCTTCGCGGCATCCATCGGAGATCCTCCGCCGATTCCGATCACGAAATCGGCCTGCTGCTCCAGACCGAAATCACGAGCCTTCATGACCGTTTCCATCGACGGATTTTCCTCCACACCGTCAAACAGGACATGGGAAATTCCTTCCGCCTCCAGAACCCCCGTTACATCGTCCAGCGAGCCGTTCGCCCGTGCGGAATGCCGTCCCGTCACGATCAGCGCCCTGTGTCCGGCTCCCCGGAACACCTCCGGATGCTTCCGGACGCATTCCTCCTCTTCATAAACCTTCACCGGCATGTAAAACTGCATCCTGTTTTTCCTCCTCGTTTTCTCTTCAAGCCTTTCCATCCCGGAAATTCATGATCATCTCCGCCGTAAGACTTAAATTCCGCGGCTCTTCTCCGATCTCCTCCTGCGGAACCCAGACCGCCCGGGAAAGCTCCCCGTCGTCCATGTGAATGGGCTCCGACTCATCCGCCGTGCAGTAATAGCCGAACAGGAGATTCGAATCGAATCCCCACGGCTGGCTCTTGTAATAGCGGATGTCGCGGACATGAAGTCCGACCTCCTCCAGAACCTCGCGCCGCACGGTATCCTCCGCCGTCTCGCCGATCTCACAGAATCCTGCAACCAGCGCGTGGCCCTTGTATTCCCGTCCCGCATAGCGCGTCATCACAATCTTATCCTTCGCGGGATTCAGGATGCCGACGATCACGGCAGGCGCGATTTTCGGATACACGACGTTCCCGCAGGCCGGGCAGATCATCGCCCGCTCCTTCCCGGAATACTCCATCCGTTCGCCGCACCGCCCGCAGAATGCGTTGTCGCGGTACCAGACATACAGATGATAGGCCGTCTCTCCCGCGTAGCACTCCGCCTGCGGCTGGGTCCTGCGAAGGACCCGAATGGGCTCCGGAGAAAACAGTTTTCTTCCCTTCTTTT
>DAIMKA010000122.1:0-4862 GCA_036721955.1 Lachnospiraceae bacterium
CAGCGAATGCTTGCAGAGGTAGCACCGGTTGACCGGATTCTCCCGGTAGCCCGGTACATTGATCTCATTGGATTCGAAGACGATCTGCCGGATTTTTCTCTGATCGCAGAATTCCTTTGCCTCTCTCGCCTCGCGGGACGGGAAGGTCTCCGAAGCCGCGGTAAAGGCCGCCGCCTTCTCCCCCAGAACGTCATGCGCCACGGTCAGAAGCAGCGTGGAATCCACGCCTCCGGAAAAAGCGACAGCGACGCTCCCCATTTCTCTCAGAATATTTTTCAGTGTTTCGTATTTCTGCTGTGTCAGATCTTTCATTGTCTCATTATTTCCTGTCACGCGGGTTTTCCCCGGATTCCGGGATCTCCCGCACCTCTCAAATGCCGTTTCCGATTCCGTTTTCTGTTCCGTTTCCGAACAGAATTCGATGAAAGGCCTGTTAAAAATATGCTCTCTCCGGCGTTACCACCAGATCCATCGGAATGTCTTCCTGTCCCATCGGAACCTCGTCCACGATCTGCTCGTTGAACGCCATGCCGATCGCCATTTTCTTGCGGAATCCGGCAAGATACCGGTCGTAGTATCCTGCTCCGAAGCCGATCCGTCCGAGTCTGGCATCAAACGCAAGCCCCGGAACCAGAATCATGCAGTTCTCCGCCGAATCCAGTGAAATGTGCGTGGTGTACGGAAAGAGCTTCGCGGGATCCGCTTCCGGCTCCAGAATGCCGCGCTCATTCCTTACGAGAAGCGCAGGATCCTCGCACAGGAAAAAGTCCATTTTGCCATGCGGAAGAACCTTCGGCACATAGACCTTCTTCCCGTCCCTGATCGCCTGCCGGATCAGTCCCGAGGTGTCCACCTCGGAGCCGAACGACACATAGCTCAGAATGCAGACGGCGCTTTCATACAGCTCCGTATTCAGAATGATGTTCGTGATGGCCTGGTTCTCTGCCTCCCGGGTTTCTGCCGGAATGGAATCCCGGACCTCCTTCATCTTGCTCCGCAGCTCTTCCTTCTGCCGGTCAAACTCCATCTGACTGGTTATCATCAGTAGGTTTCCTCCACATATTCAATGAGATCAAAGGCAGGATCCTCGTTCGCGCAGAACAGGGTTCCCACATTCTCTCCGTTTACCACGTCCGCGATCACGCCGACGCCGTTTTTCGTATTGACAATCAGCATATCACAGCCGGAGGCGGTTGCCATTCTGGCCGCATGAAGCTTCGTGTTCATGCCGCCGGTTCCGACGCCGCTTCCCGTCGTCTCCTTGCCCATGCTCATAATCTCTTCCGTGAGCTCCGGGACGTACTCGATAAAACGTGCATCAAGATTGCTCCTCGGATCATCCGTGTACAGGCCGTCGACATCCGAGAGAAGGATCAGAAGATCCGCTTTCAGAATGGAAGCGACCATGGCCGACAGGGAATCGTTGTCGCCGAGCTTGTACTCCAGCGTTGCCACGACGTCGTTCTCATTGACGATCGGGATGACACCGAGGTCCAGGAGCTCTTCGATGGTTCCCTCCAGATTCTCGCGGCTCGTCGGATTGACAATCGTCGTCTTGGTCATCAGAACCTGGCCCGTCAGCTGATTGTACTCCTCGAAGAACTTCTGATAAATCATGATGAGTCTCGCCTGGCCGATGGAGGCGCAGGCCTGCTTGCGGCTCATTCTGCCCGCGTCGCTTGCAAGAATTCCCCGGTCCTCCCCGAGAGCCTCGCGCCCCGCTGCCGTCGCGCCGGAGGAAACGAGAATCACTTCCTTTCCCTGATTCTTCAGATCCGCGAGCTCCTCCGCCAGATGGTCGATCCGGTGATAGTCAAGGCGCCCGGTCTCCTTGTGAAGAAGGGAGGACGAGCCGATCTTGACGACGATCCGCTTCCGGTTCTTCAGGCCGCTCCGGTAGGCGAGATTCTCACGGTGAAGCCGGCTTTCCCACTCCTCCCGGGAAGGTTCCGCTTTCTCCGGCGCCGTTCCCTGTACGGCACTGATTTCCGGTGCATTCGTCTGCTTCGCCGGATTCTGCCCGGAGATTCCTTCTGCCTTCTCCTTCTCCGCTTCCTTCTGCATCACTTCATTCTGAACAAACAGCTGCTGACAAAAATGCACAACCCGCTCCTTTTCTCACATTCCGGCGCTTTTACCGGAACGGCAGATATTTTCTTCCAATCGCCTCCGCAGCCCGGATGCCGTCCACGGCCGCCGACATGATGCCGCCGGCATACCCGGCTCCCTCGCCGCAGGGGTACAGTCCCGGAACCTCGGACATGCCGTCCTTCCCGCGAAGGATCCGGACCGGAGAGCTCGTTCTCGATTCCAGCCCGATGACGTAACATTCCTCTCCGTCAAAGCCTTCTATCTGCTGACCGAACCGGTGCATTCCCTCGACGAAATCCTCCGAGAGGTGTCCCGGCAAAAGCCCGTGCAGCTCCCCGGGCGCAGACGCTCCCCGGATGCAGAGCTCCTCGGACGAGGGAAGCGTTTCGTCCTTTTTCCCCGCCTCAAACGAGGAAAAACGCTGCACGGGGACCCTGCCCTCTGCAAGTCTCCAGGCCCTTTCTTCGAGCTTCTCCTGAAAGGCAAGGCCGTCCAGAACGCCGTCTCCTCCGAAATCCTCCGGACCCACGGTCATGACAATGGCGCTGTTGGCTCTTGCCGCATCTCTTTTATAATCGCTCATGCCGTTGACGGCAAGGCGTTTTTGCTCCGACGACGCATTGACGACAAAGCCGCCCGGGCACATGCAGAACGAATACACGCCGTGTCCGTCCGCCGCCCTTGCCGTCAGCTTGTAGCTGGAAGCGGCAAGATGCAGGCGCGCGAGCTCCTCAGGATCCGAAATTCCGTACCGGGCACGGTTGATCAGAGCCTGCGGATGGGAGACCCGAAAGCCCACGGCGAAATTCTTCGCCTCCATCGGAACCTCCAGATGATGCAGCATCCGGATGGTGTCCCTCGCGCTGTGGCCGGGGGCCAGAACCACGGCCTCTGTCCTCAGAATTTCGCCGGTTCCCCGGATCCGGACTCCGCAGATCCTGCCGTCCTGCACAAGAAAACCGTCCGCACAGGTTTGAAAACGAATCTCTCCGCCGAGATGCCCGATCTCCTCCCGGAGCCTCCGGATCACGCCGCGCAGCCGGTCCGTTCCGATGTGCGGAATCTGTTCGTATGCGATATCCTCCGGCGCCCCCGCCGCAAGAAAGCAGCGAAGGACTTCCTGGGTCCGCCCCTCTTTGTCCCTGACGTTGGAGGTGAGCTTTCCGTCGGAAAAGGTTCCGGCGCCGCCCTCGCCGAACTGAATGTTGGACTCGGGATTCAGCTCTCCGCTTTCGAAAAAGTGCTCCACACTTCTGATACGCTCTTCCAGCTTCTCTCCGCGCTCCAGAACAATGGGCCGGTACCCCGCTCTTGCGAGCTCCAGCGCGCAGAAAATTCCGGCGGGCCCGAAGCCGATGACGACCGGCCGGTCCGTGAGCTTTTCTGCGCCCTCCGAAGGCGCGGGAAACACATAGGGCGTTTCCTCTGCGAGCCGGAGATTCGGTGATCCCTTTGAGAGCCTTGCCGCCAGTTTTTCTTCCCTCTTCCCGGAAGAGAGCTGAACGCGGACCGAATAGACATCGAAGAGCACGGGCTTTTTCCTTGCGTCCACCGAGTGGTGGGAGAGCTTCCATGTAAAGCTCTCTTCCTTCGGAAGCCGCAGTATTTTCCGGATTTTCCCCTCGAGAAGGGACCGGTCGCTTCCGCAGGGAAGCTTGATCTGGCTGATTTCGATCATTTTTATAACTCCTGAATTTATGAAACCCGTCTGCGCGCGGCGCGCCCCGCAAGAAAGCCCGAGTGCATGGCCCACGTCAGATTGTAGCCTCCGCACATTCCGTCCACATCCAGAAGCTCTCCGGCAAAGAATACGCCAGGTGTCCTGCGTGACTCCATGCTGCCCGTAATCTCGTCCAGCGGGATCCCTCCCGCCGTCACCTGCGCCTTCTCAAAGCCCGCCGTCTTCGTGATCCGGACCCTCTTGTCCCGCATCCTGTCAAGGAGCTTTTCCGGAATGCTCCGGTCCCTCAGATTGCCGATCTTCCTCTCACGCACTTCGCCAAGCCCCGCGATCAGATACGCCGCGATTTTGTCCGGCACGAGACCGAGACAGAAATCTCCCAGCGTATCGCGGTCCGACATCCGGGAAAGGCGCCTTGCTTTTTCCTGTTCCCAGATGCCTTCGGAAAGTTCCGGAAGAAAATCCAGGACCGCGGTGACTTCTGTTCCCGGCGCATCCCGCAGCGCCCGCGCCGCGTAGCGTGAGACCTGGAAAACCGGAATCCCGCTGATGCCGTCCGCCGTCATCTGAATTTCACCGGCATCCTCCGCTGCCAAAACGCCCCCCGCAAAGAGCTGCACGCCCGCCGCCGTCCGGACGCCGGCCGCAAGCTTCCGGTCCGGGTCATCCGTAAAAAGAGCGCACAGGGCGGGAACCGGTTCCCGCACCGAATGCCCGAGGCTCCCCGCAATCCGGTAGCCGTCCCCGAAACACCGGTAAACTCCGGAAA
Organism: Lachnospiraceae bacterium; assembly: GCA_036721955.1. GTDB lineage: Bacteria > Bacillota > Clostridia > Lachnospirales > Lachnospiraceae > CAG-791. The sequence goes on from DAIMKA010000122.1 coordinate 4,542, forward strand.
CCATGCCGCCGCAGGCAAGAATCACGGCATCCGCCGGAATGGAGAAGTTCCCCTCCGGGCCCTCTCCCGTTACTGCAAAGGTTCCGTCTGCCTTCTTTCGGATCCCTGCCGCGCGGCATTCGCGAAGGATCCGGATCCCGGCCCCCTCCGCCCGCCGGAGGATCGCCTGAAGGACCGTCTGCGCCTGGTCAGTCCGCGGATAGACGTACCCGTTTCTCTCATGCACAAGGACGCCGAGAGATGCCATGAAATCGGTCATCTCCCTGTCCCAGCCGCTCTCATAAAGCGGCATGGCGTTCCTTCCGTTCCCGCAGCGGTAGC
>DAIMKA010000122.1:4935-6067 GCA_036721955.1 Lachnospiraceae bacterium
GGGCGGCGCAAAGGCCCGCCATTCCGCCGCCGATGATGACAAGTTTTCTCTTCAAAGGCGCTTCCCTTTCTACTGTCCCTCTGCGGCCCCCAAAAGAACCGCCAGATCCCGGATCCAGGCCCCGCCCGGAATCCGGTCAATGTTGCGAAGATCCGCCGCGCGCAGGAAAATGCTCAGAACCACATACAGGATCCAGAACACGCCGAGCATCACCAGAAAGGCAATGGCAGCGGGCAGAATCATCAGAAGATAATCATTCAGAAGCTCCAGAGGAATCACCGCTCCCGCCGCGCACACGGCAATCAGGATGTCCTCCGTAAGAAACGAGGCGTTCATTCCATCGAGAATGCTGTTCCTCCCGAGGAAATAAAGGGCGAGCAGGAACACGGCGCCCATGACCACCAGCGGCCACACATTCACCGTGATTCCGACTCCCGCCGCATTCAGGACAACCTCTGTCACGATTCCGGCAAAAAAAGCCGCACAGCCGGAGACAAGAACCTCGCGTTTTGCTCCGCACCGCCAGTACAGGATCAGGACAAGAACCACCGTCTGAATCAGGAAAATCAGAAAGCTCCCCGCCTTCAGTGAGAGCACTGCGGCCTCCTCCGCCTTGAAGGTCAGTCCGGTGAAAATGCCGGCCGCCTCCTTGGCCGCACCGAACAAAAAGGCCGAGGCGGGAATCCCCACGTAAGCGGAAAGCCGGAGCACCATGAGAAGCCGGACGCGCATCAGCTTCTTTTTCCCCTGCTGGTACGCGCGGACTGTTGTCATGACAAGGTGCGTAAACGGCATGGCGGTCAGAAGGCCGAGCCCCGTGCAGATGGGGAGCCCCACGCCGATGAAGCCGCCCCACATGGAGACGACGAGCGCCGGGCGAAGGTCATGCGAGCCCAGCCACATGCGGTACCCGATGAGAATGATAAGGAGCAGGATCAGCGCGGGCCCGAAACCGGGGAGGAGCCTGGCCGTGCAGTAGTGAAGCAGCTCTTTTTTGTCCTCGCTTCGTCCCTCCGCGAAGAGGTCCTCCTGCCGGTAGCGGTAGCTCCGCTGGAGTCCCCGCACGGCAAGAAAGGTCAGAACCCCGAGAAAAATCAGGGCGACAGCTGCCGCCGCGGACAGCCCCGCGCCG
>DAIMKA010000123.1:0-2544 GCA_036721955.1 Lachnospiraceae bacterium
GCAGCTTGAAAGTGACATATCGATGTCACTTCCCAACTCAAATCTCCGTCTTGCGGATATTGGAATCCAGAAGCTGCTGCCAGCCGAGCCAGGAATTTTCCTCCGTTCCTTTTTCCAGCATTTCCTTGAAAATTTCAAGCTTCGCGTCGGTATTGTCCGCAAAATTCAACGCCGCCGCCTCTGCCAGAGCCGGTTTCTTCGGGGAACCGTATTCGAGTTCGCCGTGATGAGCCAGAATGCAGTGGCGAAGCTCCGCGGAAAGAACCGGAGGGAAATCCGGGATCTCCTTGATCTTCTCATCAATCATTTCCACACCGATGATAATATGACCGATCAGCTGTCCCTCATCCGTATAATCATTCTGCGGAAAGCGGGAGAGTTCTCTGGTCTTGCCGATATCGTGGAACATCGCCGCCGTAAGAAGCAGATCACGGTTCAGAAACGGGTAATTGTCCGCGAAAGTATCGCAGAGCTTCATCACGCCGAGTGTGTGCTCCAGAAGGCCGCCCATGAAGCCATGGTGGACGGTTTTCGCCGCCGAGGAGACCTGAAACGAATGAACGAAATCCTTGTCGTCCACGAAGAATTTGATAATCAGCTGACGAAGATGAGGCTCCTTGACCTTGTTGGCAAGACGGATCATCTCATCCCACATTTCCTTGCGGTTTTTCTTGGTGACCGGCACATATTCCGAAGGTTCATATTCCCCCTCACGGCATTTGCGTGCGCGCTTGATGTTCAACTGATATTTCTTCTGATAAACCGTGACTTCTCCGACAACATCGATATAATCCATCTCCGAGAAGTCCTCGATACCGACGCTCCCGGGCTCCCAGATTTTCGCATCGATGCTGCCTGTTTTGTCCTGGAGAATCAGACTGTCATAGGCACGCCCGTTCTTGGCCGTCAGTTCATTTTTTTTGCGGCAAAGATAGATGCTGCTTACATTGTCGCCTTCTTTTAAATCCTTGATGTACTGCATTTTTATACCTCACTGAGGCAAAATCCGCGAAGGCGGTTTTGCCAAATCAATTACTTGCTTCCGAAGGTCAGCCTTGCCGTCAGATTGGCTGTGAGATTCACCTCACCGTAACCGTCTCCCTGCTGCCGCATGACCGTAACGGAAAGCTGTCTCCCGGATCTTGACTCCAGCAGAATATCCACAAAGCTGCTCCAGCTGGTTACGCGTTTTCCTCCGACGGCGGTAATGACGTCACCGCTCTGGATCCCGGCCTCCATAGCCGGACTGTCCATCTCGGTTCGGAGAATGTAAGCGCCTTCCGGAAGGCCCTCATCTGTCCGCACCTGTTCCGGAATTTCCGTCCCGTGAATACCGAGATACCCCATCCGGATCTCATTCGACATTTTTTCGATGATGGACTTCATCCCGGTGATGCCGATTGCACTGATCAGGTTCGGCGAATCCGACCTGCTGTGCTTCATATCAATCCAGCCGATGACATTTCCATCCAGATCTGTCAGAACGCCGCTCGCCTGTGTGCTTCCGTAAATGTCGGTCGTGATCTGCTTATATGCGCTGTCCGCCACATCCAGAGCAAGCCCCGCATTCGTCACAACACCGTAATTCACAGAGCCCGCGGTCCCCGTAGGGCTTCCGACCGCAATCACCGGTTTTCCCGTCAGCGAGTTCTTCTCACTGCTGCCGAGGCTTGCAACCGCAATCTCATCATTCTCCTTCAGAGCCTCCGAAAGGCTGTCCTCTTCGACCTTCAGGATCGTGAATCCGGTCACCGTGTCCTGCGACACAATCTCTGCATCGGCCTGCTGCCCGTCATGAAAGGTTACCCGGATTTCTTCTGCCGTCGCACATCCGTTGTCATCCGATAAAATCAGGATATCCTTTCCGTGTTCCGCAATGATCAGGCCGCTGGCCGAACCTGAGCTGTTAAACGCATCTCCCGCCCAGTCATAATCCGACGTGATTGCCGTCACCGTCACCATGGAGCGCTGGGCCTCCTGCGCCAGTTCACTTAACGACGCATAGACCTGTTCATATTCGGAAGCAGAAATCTCCTGCTCCTGTTTCTTGCTCTCCGCGGCAAGGTCCTTTCTGACCTCTGAGAGAACCTCATCCCGGATCGCGTCCACATCGACAAGGCTCGCCGCCTTTTTCTCCGCTTCTGCCTCCTGAATCTGTTCGTCATTGGCAATCATGTCCTCCGGCGACATCTCTTCATCCGTAGTTTCCTCCGGAAAAGTCACCGGTGCCGGATCCTCTGACGGATTGATGGCATTGTTGATCACCGGCTCCAGGAGCAGGAATACCGCACAGGCAACCGCACCGAAGAGCACCGCCAGAAATGCCGTAATCGCCGTTCTCCGAAGAAGCCTTTTCTTGTTCACCGGGCGCTGACGGATTTCTTCCTTCATGAAATCCGTGTTGATTTCCTGTCCGGCTCCGGTATTCGCTGTTTCCTTCCGGGTTGGATCCGATTTCTTCTTTTCCGGGACGGATCCGTCTTCCTGATGCTTATCGTTCATTCCAAACCGCCTCGTTGTTTTTCTGCTCAGCACATCCTTGAT
>DAIMKA010000123.1:2554-6057 GCA_036721955.1 Lachnospiraceae bacterium
GATACAGACGGCCAGAGGTCCTCCGGACCTTGGTTCCCTCTGCTCAGCATCCGTATCTCGAATTTGCTTCGCAAATCCTCGATACAGACGGCCAGAGGTCCTCCGGACCTTGGCCGCAAGCCGATTTTGATCGTGAATGAACTCGCAAGCGGTCCATTCACGTCAAAGTCGGCTTGTGCTGAGCAGATATAGTATACCATAGCTAAATGACCACGTCGGAAACGGAACGTGTTATACTTCTTATATTATGAATGAAAAAGTAATGCGCATCTGCGAATTTAACAAAATTACTGCGCTCCTTGCGGAGCATGCAACCTCTGACCCCGGACGTGCTCTTTGCAGGGAGCTCTCTCCCATGACGGATCTCGGGGACATCATCAGGGCCCAGGAGGAGACGGAATCCGCACTCGGATACCTGTTCCGGAGCGGTTCCTTGAGCTTTGGCAATAACCGCGATTTTTCCGCGGCCTTTCAGGCCCTGCACATCGGTACCACGCTTTCTCTCCCGGAACTGCTGCAGCTTGCGGGCTTTCTGGAGAACGTCGCCCGGATCCGGAGTGCCGGTCCCGGAGACGAAACGGATCCGCTGTTTGATTTGTTCGACTGTCTGGTTCCCTTAAGCCCGGTCTCTTCGGAAATCCGCCGCTGTATCATCGCAGAGGACCGGATTGCCGATGACGCCAGCCCGGAGCTCAGGAAAATCCGGCGCGAGATCAGCCTTACCGATGACAGGATCCATGCCCAGCTCGGCAAGATGCTGAATCAGACCTATTCTTCCTACCTGCAGGACAATGTCATCACGGTCCGCGACGACCGCTACTGTCTGCCGATCAAGAGCGAATACAAGGCACAGGTGCGCGGCATTGTGCACGACCAGTCCTCCACCGGCTCCACGCTGTTCATTGAGCCCGCTGCTATTGTCGAGATGGGCAATACCATCCGCGAGCTTCAGGTGCAGGAGCGCAAGGAGGAGGAGAAGGTTCTGGCCTCTTTGTCCGCTCTTTTGTCCGACCACCTGACCGCACTCCGGGACGACTGCGCGAACATGACGCAGCTGGATTTTATTTTCGCCAAGGCGGGCCTTGCCCTCGAGGAGAATGCGACCCGTCCCGATTTCAATGAAGATCATATCATTCGGATCCACAAGGGGCGTCACCCTCTGATTGACGCGAAGAGGGTGGTTCCCATTGATCTGACCATCGGGGAAGATTACGACATGATCATCGTGACCGGTCCCAATACCGGCGGCAAAACCGTAACGCTTAAGACAGTCGGCCTGTTCGAGCTCATGGGAATGGCGGGCCTTCACATCCCGGCAGGAGAACACAGTGAGCTCTCCTTATTCCGCGAGGTCTATGCAGACATCGGCGATGAGCAGAGCATTGAGCAGAGTCTGTCCACCTTCTCCTCCCACATGACGTCCATCGTGGATATCCTGAAGCGTGCGGACCGGAATTGCCTGTGTCTGTTCGATGAGCTTGGAAGCGGAACGGATCCTACGGAGGGAGCGGCACTTGCCATCTCCATCCTGAATTTCATGCACACGCGGAAAATCACCACGCTTGCGACCACGCACTACGCGGAGCTGAAGCTCTATGCAATGCGCACGAGCGGTATCGTCAATGCAAGCTGCGAGTTTGACGTGGAGACGCTTCAGCCGACCTACCGGCTTCTCGTCGGTGTCCCCGGAAAAAGCAACGCTTTCGCCATCTCACAGAAGCTCGGCCTCCCCGGATACATCATTGAAACGGCGAAGGAGCAGATGAGCCAGGAAACCCGTAATTTTGAGGATGTTCTGTCCGAGCTCGAGGATTCCCGCCGACGCACGGCAAAGGAACAGGAGCAGCTCGACCGGATGAAAGCAGATCTGGAGCGCCGCGCGAAAGAACTGAAGCAGCGCGAAGACTCCCTGGAGGAGCGCCGCCAGAAAATTCTGAATCAGGCCAACGAAAAGGCCCGCAACATCCTGCAGGATGCCAAAGATCAGGCGGACAGCGCCATCTCCGCAATCCGCAGGAGCAGCAAGGGCGCCGACATGACCGCGATGGAGCAGACGAGAACCAGTCTTCGCGAGAAGGTTTCGGCGAAAAACCGTCGTCTCCAGAAGCCTGAAGAGAAAAAGCCGCGCACCTCGCAGCTTACCCCCGCCGACCTGCATATCGGCGATATGGTCAGGGTCCTTTCCCTGGGCATGCAGGGAACGGTCACCAAACTCCCCGACCGTCAGAATAAAGTCGGCGTTCAGTGCGGCATCATGAATTCACAGATTCCTCTGAAGGATCTGGCTCTCATCGACGAAGATACCGGCATGACCATCGACTCTCATGCGAAGAAGAAAACTGCAAGTGCCTTAAAGCGCGCCTACGAGAACCGCTCGCACACGATGGAAAGCGGCGGTCTGGATCTCTCCCGCGCGATGAACATCTCTCCGGAGATCAACCTTCTCGGCATGACCACCGATGAGGCACTGATGGCTCTCGACAAATATCTGGACGACGCCCGGATGTCTCATCTTGACACCGTCCGCGTTGTACACGGGAAGGGCACCGGTGCTCTTCGAAATGCCGTGCAGAACTATCTGCGCAAGCAGTCCTGGGTCCGTTCCTACCGCTCCGGAGACTTCGGAGAGGGCGACGCCGGGGTAACAATTGTAAACTTGTAACTGTTCAGCACATGGCAATTTCTAACGTAAATTGTCCGCTTGCGGGCATATTTACATTAGAAATTGTCATGCGGTCAGGCCCCGAAGGGGCTCTGACCGATGACATCGGGGATTTTCGTAAGAAACTCCCCGATGTCCTGAACAATTATGCAACATCGCAAAGCAGGAATTTTATCTATGGCTGTAAACAAACAGAAAATTCTGATCGTGGACGATGATGCCAACATTGCCGAGCTCATCAGTCTCTATCTGAATAAGGAATGCTACGACACACAGATTGCAGCGGACGGCGAGGAAGCTCTGGAGCAGTTCTCCTCCTACGCACCGGACCTGATTCTTCTGGATCTGATGCTGCCGGGAATCGACGGCTATCAGGTCTGCCGGGAAATCCGCACGAAATCCCAGACTCCGATCATCATGCTCAGCGCCAAGGGCGAAGTGTTCGACAAGGTTCTCGGGCTCGAGCTCGGTGCCGACGACTATATGGAGAAACCGTTCGACTCCAAGGAGCTGGTTGCCCGCGTGAAAGCGGTCCTCCGGAGAACGCATCAGGCTCCGCAGAGCGCGTCCTCTTCCGCCGGATCCGGCGACAAGATTGTCACGTATCCGGGCCTTACCATCAATCTCACCAATTACTCCGTCACCTACATGGGGCGAAGCCTCGACATGCCGCCGAAGGAGCTGGAGCTTCTGTATTTCCTTGCCTCCCAGCCGAACCGCGTCTTCACAAGAGAGCAGCTGCTGGATCAGATCTGGGGCTATGAGTATATCGGCGATACCCGTACCGTGGATGTTCACATCAAGCGCCTGCGCGAAAAGATCAAGGACAGCGATGCCTGGT
>DAIMKA010000124.1:0-5981 GCA_036721955.1 Lachnospiraceae bacterium
TCCCGTGCGTTACGTCATACAGACGGGAAATCAGGTTCACAAGCGAAGACTTGCCGGAGCCTGTCCCGCCGATGATTCCGATGGTCTCGCCCGATTTGATGTGAAGATCGATGTGATGCAGCGTTCTGTCCTCACGGTCCCTGGCCACATCCTGGATGGTAATGACCTCTTTCCCGTTTTTATCATAGGAAACGTCTCTTCTCTTGTAGGCAAAATCCACATCGTCAAAATCGATGCTGCCGTCCTTCATCTCCATGACCGGATTCTCCGGATTGGAGATGTCCGGCTTCTCTTCGAGCACCTCGCAGATACGCTGTGCGCTGGCCGCCGACATCGTGATCATGACGAAAATCATGGACAGCATCATCAGACTGAACAGAACCATCATGATATAGCTGAACAGCGAGGTCAGCTCTCCGGTCGTCATGGAGCCGCCCACAATCTGCCGCGCACCGAACCACGAAACACCGATGATGCAGGCATCCACGATCAGCGTCATGACCGGCATGTTCATGACAACCAGCTTCTCGGCACGGACGAACAGCTTATAGAGCTCCTCCACTGCCTTGTTGAACTTCGACTTCTCATGGTCCTCCCGGACGAATGCCTTGACCACGCGGATGGCGGACACATTCTCCTGGACACTGGCGTTCAGGTCATCGTATTTGCGGAAGGTCGCCCGGAACGCATCCGAAGCCTTGCCGATGATGATGAACAGGAACACCCCGAGAATCACCAGCGCGCCCAGGAAAATCAGACTGATTTTCGGGCTGATGACCACACACATCACAAGAGCGATGATCATCATAAGAGGGGCACGGACCGCGATGCGGATGATCATCATGAACGCATTCTGAAGGTTCGTGACATCGGTGGTCATTCGCGTGACCAGTCCCGCCGTGGAATATTTGTCAATGTTGGAAAAAGAGAAGTTCTGAATGTTCGCATACATGGAATCGCGCAGATTCGCTGCGAATCCGGAGGAAGCGTCCGAAGCGAACACGCCTCCCAGAATGCCGAACAAGAGACTTGCAAATGCCATCAGGAGCATGATCAGGCCGTAATGGATGATCCGTTCCATGTTGCCTGCCTGAATTCCCTGATCGATCAGAGATGCCGTGACAAAGGGAATCAGGATCTCCATCAGGACTTCCAGAAGTGTAAAAACCGGGGTCAGAATCGTGGATCTCTTGTACTGCCGGATCTGGCCCGAGAGGACTTGAATAATGTGCATAATAAAACCTCACTTCCTGTAAAATAAGTCACGTTTTCCTATTATATAAAAGGAATTCGCACTTTTCCACCGGGAGTGAGGCCGCAAATCAGAAAGTTTTATAAAATTTTAAACTGCCCTGCTCCTGCAGGCTTCTGACGTGAATCGGATTACAGCTTCTCCGGCTCCACTTCCATGATGTCGTTGAAATAGTTGTTCGCGAGCATCATGATTCCCATGGAGGTGATGACAACGAACTCACGGTCGCTGTATCTTGCCTGCATCCTGTCCTTGAGCTCTGCCGGAACATGGCGGGGATCATTGGCGAGCGCACGCGCGAACTCCACCAGAAGCTCCTCGTCCTTCGTGAATGCGAAGTTGTTGATGTCAATTCCCTCCGAGGTCAGAAGCTTCTTAAAATAAGTCGTGCAGACAATGCAGTCATTGGCCGCTGAGATTGCGTACTCGTAAATGTCCGCGGCGCGCTTGCCGACGATCGAAGCCAGTTCCTCATCCACTGCGTAGGAGCCAACCTCGATTGCCTGAAAGCAGGGCACGCTGTGCAGGAGCGTAAGCTTCTCATTCGTAATGCGGTAGCCCTTGGCCACATGCTCCTCGATTGCCTTTTTTACCTCTTCCGGAGCCGTCTCCGGATCAATCTTGTGAATTCTTGCCATTCTGGCTCTTCCTCTCTTCTCATGCCGCCGGTCACAGTCTTCCCTGCGGTCTGGTTTCATGTACCGTGGTCTCTTGTTCCATACAGCGAAGCCATCACCGGTCTGTGCAGAACCGGATCCGCCGTTACTGCCTCTTTTCAATGCCGCAGTGCCCGGTCCGGTCTTACTCAAAAAGTCCCTCAGAAAAATACCGTTCCGCCCTGTCCGGAATGATGATCACAAAATTCCCGCGGGCCCCCTTCTCAATCAGCTGCAGTGCGCCCGCAAGTCCTGCTCCGCTGGAGGATCCGGCAAAAAGGCCTTCCTTCGCCGCGAGAGCGCGGCAGGCCGCAAACGCATCCTCATCAGCGATCTTCTCCACGCTGTCTACCAGCGACAGGTCCATGGTTCCCGCAACGAAATCGTTCCCGATTCCCTCAATCCGGAAATGTCCCGGTTCGCCTCCGCCGATGATGGACCCCTTGGGATCCGCCAGTACCGTGCGAATCTGCGGATTTTTCTCCTTCAGGAATCTCGCTGTTCCGGAGAAGGTTCCGCCGGATCCGGCTCCCGTCACGAACCAGTCGATCTTCCCGTCCAGCTGGTCGTAGATTTCCGGTCCCAGCGTCTCGTAGTAGGTCTCCGGGTTGTCCGGATTGTCAAACTGATCCACGAAATACGCATCCGGTATCTCCCTCTGCAGTTCCTCAGCCTTCGCCTTCGCTCCGGGAAGTCCCGTCTGGGCGCTGACCGTCACCACCTCGGCTCCCAGAGCCCGCATGACGATCTGCTTCTCCTTCGAGTAGCAGCAGGGAACAATCAGGATCAGACGATAGCCGCGGTTCAGTGCCGCGAAGGCAAGTCCGATGCCGGTATTGCCCGCCGTGATCTCAATGATGGTTCCGCCGGGTTTCAGTCTCCCGTCCGCCTCCGCCTTCCGGATAATATGATCGCCCAGCCGGTCCTTGATGGAACCGCCGGGATTCAGGAGTTCCGCCTTCGCATAAATATTCGCTCCCTCGGGAAGCTCCAGATGAGTCAGATGAATGAGCGGGGTGTGCCCCACCAATTCATGAATATCTTCCGTTACATGCATGATCTGTCTTTCTTACTCCATTGATGTCTCATTGATGTCTTTTTTGCATCCGTCATTTCGAATGCCGCAAAAGAATTTCGCGCAGGCGGCATCAAACGTCTGCGAGTGCCGCGAGGAGAAATCCGCGAGTGAATCACTTTGTGATTCACTCGAAGCAGGAGCAGGCATCATCGGATGCCTGCGAGTGCGTCATTCTTTGGTCACATCCGATCCGAAATACTTCTCCGACAGCTCTGCCAGCGTTCCGTCCGCCTTCAGCTCCTCAATGGCCTCATTGACTGCCTTCTCAAAGGAAGCGGTATCATCGCCCTTGCGGATCGGGATTGCAACGTGGCTTGCGTCCTCCGTGGTTGCAACAATCTTGATGTTCGCATCCGGCTGCTGGTTCAGATAATCGTAAATCGAAACATCTGCATTCAGAGTCGCATCTGCACGTCCGTCGATAACGTTCTGAATGGTGTCATTCAGCGTGGATACGCCTGCCGCACTTGCGCCATAGCTCTCGGCGAGCTCCATGTAGGTGGATCCGATGGAGTTCACGGTCTTCTTGCCCTTCAGATCGTCGAAGCTCTTGATCTCATCATTGTCCTTGCGGACAACCAGTGCGGTGTGAATGTAAGCATAGGGTTCCGAGAAGTCATACTTCTCAGAGCGCTCATCCGTCACTTCCACGCCGTTGACAACGATGTCATAGCGTCCGTCGTCCAGCCCTGCGAACAGGGACTCCCACGGAGCCTCCACGATTTCCACCTTGACACCCAGCTTCTCGCCGATGGCTCTTGCGGTATCCGCATCGAAGCCGATGACTTCATTGGAATCGGCATCATGATAGGACCACGGTGCCCAGTCGCCTTCCATTCCGGCAACCAGTGTTCCCTTGTCCAGTACCTGCTTCAGAAGTCCGTCCGCATTGGAAACATCTACGGTAGCCGCATCCGTCGCATCTTCCGTCGCTGCGGTGTCCGCCTCGGAAGAAGCCTCTGCGGTATCGGCCTCTGTCGCCGCGTCAGCTGCCTCTGTTGTCTCTGCAGCCGCTTCTGTCGATGCCGCTGCTGCGCCGGAATCAGAAGAACCGCAACCTGCCAGGAGGGTAAATGCGGCAGCTGCTGCGATGACGGTACTGATCACTTTCTTTTTCATAATAGTAGTTCCTCCTCTTTCTCTCTCCGTGATTACGGAACCCGGAAAATCTGTCGTTCCGTCTCTGTGGTTTTGTAATTCATACTATCTTTGTATGAATTATGGTATTTGTTATACTCTGCCTCCCGGTCGGTGTCAATAGCATCTTAACGATTTTACCAGAAACTTTTCCCCGACTGTCCTGATCTGCATATCCGCCCTCCTGCTGCATCGGAGAATCCGCAGCTCCTTCTCTGCCGCAGTTTTCTCTTCATCCGCGCTCCTGCCGCAATCGGGGAATCCTTCGCCCGCATTTGATCCTCACAACCGCCGCTGACCTGCCGGAAGCCCGCAGGATCAATGCTTTTTAGATTTTTTTAATACTATTTTTGAGCTTCTTTCATTGCAAATAACTTCCCGGAATTTAAAATGATATCAGTATCTGCTTCATTCCCGGCACATTCCAACACAGACATCTGCCGCAGACAGACCGGCTTTTTTCCGTCTGCCTGTCCCGCAGCTGCCGGTGCCAGGCAGTGATTAATTTAATGAAAGAGGTTCTTCTCATGTTTGATCGTTTCCGCTATAAATTCATGCAGTTCATGCAGGGGCGCTACGGTGCCGACAAATTCGGTCAGTTTCTCTCCGGTGTCATCCTGATCCTGATCGTTCTGGATCTCATCCTGCGGATGCCGCTTCTGTGGTGGATCTCCCTGCTCCTTCTGATTTATATGTACTTCCGGATGTTCTCGCGCAACATTGCCAAACGCTACAACGAGAACCGCAGATATCTGGAAATTACGGAGAAGATCCGGAACAGCAGATTCGGCTGCCGGTTCGGGAACTGGACCCGTTCCCTCTCCGCACGCTTCCGGAATTTCATCTGGCGGATGAAGAACAATTCACAGCAGCGCAGCCAGAACGCGGGCTATCATATTTATAAGTGTCCGCAATGCGGTCAGAAGATCCGCATTCCGAAGGGAAAGGGTAAAATCATGGTCCGCTGCCCCAAGTGCGGCAGAGAATTCAAAAAACGCTCCTGAGAAGGGATTGTACTCCTGATATAAGAGGTTGTTATGTTTGGTTATGTGGTCATCAATGAACAGGAACTGAAGGTCCGCGAGGTCGGACTCTACCGCTCCTACTACTGCGGATTCTGCCGCGAGCTGAAAAGAAAATACGGTTTTCCCGGTCAGATGACACTCAGCTATGACATGACTTTTCTGATCATGGTTCTCTGTGATCTCTATGATGCGAAGGACACCGTCGGGCAGACACGCTGCATCGCGCATCCTCTGGGCGAGCATTCCACCCGCATCAACCGCTATACCGAATACGCGGCGGACATGAATCTGATTCTGTCCTATTACGCCTGCCTGGACGACTGGAACGATGAGCACAAATTCTACAAGCTGATGCTCTCCAAGCTCCTTCACGGCCGCAGCAGGAAGGCCGGCATCGACTACGGCCACAAGGCCGCCGTCATCAAGGATCGTCTGGACAAGCTCCACGAGGCGGAGGCGGCAGATTCCGATGACATTGACCTCGTCGCCGGATACTTCGGCGATATCATGGCGGAGCTCTTCGCCGTCCACGAGGATGAGTGGGAGGAGCCGCTGCGCCACATGGGCTTCTACCTCGGCAAATTCATCTACATCATGGACGCCTACGATGATCTTGAAAAGGATACAAAGAGCGGCAGCTTCAACCCGCTCAAAAAGATTGCCGACCGCCCGGATTTCGACGACTGCTGTCACCAGATTCTCACGATGATGATCTCCCGCAGCTGCGAGGCCTTCGAGCTCCTTCCCTGCGTGGAAAATCTCTCCATTCTCCGGAATATTCTTTACTCCGGTGTCTGGACCCGCTACAATAACGTTCGTGCCAGAAGGCAGGG
>DAIMKA010000125.1:0-5952 GCA_036721955.1 Lachnospiraceae bacterium
TTTATGGCAAAAATTACCGATAAGATTTTCGGCACGCACAGCGAGCGTGAGCTGCGGCGGATCGAACCCACCATCAAGAAGATCGAGAGTCTCCGGCCACAGATGCAGGCCCTCTCGGATGAGGAACTGCGCGGGAAGACGGTGGAATTCCGGAAGCGCCTCGGAGAAGGTGAGACTCTGGACGATCTCCTTCCGGAGGCCTTCGCCGCAGTCCGTGAGGGTGCCAAAAGAGCTCTGAACATGGAGCCCTTTCATGTTCAGCTGATCGGCGGTGTCGTTCTTCATCAGGGACGAATCGCGGAGATGAAGACCGGTGAAGGCAAGACGCTGGTGGCAACACTTCCCGTCTACCTGAATGCACTGGAAGGCAAGGGTGTCCATGTCGTCACCGTCAACGATTATCTGGCGAAGCGTGACGCGGAATGGATGGGACAGGTCTACACGTTCATGGGCCTGACCGTCGGCGTGGTTCTGAACGGCATGAGCTCGGAAGAGCGGCAGCAGGCCTATAACTGCGACATCACCTACGTGACGAACAACGAGCTGGGCTTTGATTACCTGCGTGACAACATGGCGATCTACAAAAACCAGCTGGTGCTGCGAGAGCTTCACTACGCCATCATCGATGAGGTGGACTCGATCCTGATCGATGAGGCGAGAACGCCTCTTATCATTTCCGGACAGAGCGACAAGTCCACGAAGATCTACGAGGCCTGCGACATTCTGGCGAAGCAGATGACGCGCGGCGAGGATGTGGAGGATCTCTCCAAGATCGACGCCATCATGGGCATTGAGCAGGAAGAGACCGGAGATTTCGTCGTCAACGAGAAGGACAAGATCGTCAACCTGACCGCACAGGGCATCGCGAAGACGGAGAAATTCTTCCACCTGAAGAACCTGGCGGATCCGGAGAATCTGGAGATCCAGCACTGCATCATTCTGGCGCTGCGCGCCAACAACCTGATGCAGAAGGACCACGATTACATCGTCAAGGACGATGAAGTCATGATCGTCGATGAATTCACGGGCCGCGTGATGCCGGGCCGCCGCTATTCCGACGGACTGCATCAGGCCATCGAGGCGAAGGAACACGTCAAGGTCAAGCGCGAGTCGAAGACCCTGGCGACCATCACGTTCCAGAACTTCTTCAACAAGTTCGACAAGAAGTGCGGCATGACCGGTACGGCGCAGACCGAGGAGCAGGAGTTCCGCGAAATCTACGGCATGGACGTTATTGTCATCCCGACGAACCGTCCGGTGCAGCGTATCGACCGGAACGATGCGGTCTACAAGACGAAGCGTGAGAAATTCCACGCGGTTGTGGAAGCCGTCAAGGAAGCCTATTCGAGAAAGCAGCCGGTTCTGGTCGGTACCATCACGATTGAGACCTCGGAAATGCTCTCCCGGATGCTGAGAAAGGAAGGCATTCCGCACAACGTGCTGAATGCGAAGAATCACGAGCTGGAGGCGCAGATTGTTGCGCAGGCGGGCCAGCACGGCGCGGTCACCATTGCAACGAATATGGCGGGCCGAGGTACGGATATCAAGCTGGACGACGAGGCGAAGGCGGCCGGAGGCCTGAAGGTCATCGGCACGGAGCGCCATGAATCCAGACGAATCGACAACCAGCTGCGCGGACGTTCCGGCAGACAGGGAGATCCCGGCGAATCGCGCTTCTATATTTCGCTGGAGGACGATCTGATGCGTCTGTTCGGCTCGGAGCGGATGATCAAGATGTTCGAGGCACTGGGCGTTCCGGAAGGACAGGAGATCTCTCACAAGTCGCTGTCCAAGGCCGTGGAGAACGCGCAGAAGAAGATCGAGACCAACAACTTCGGCATCCGCAAGAACCTGCTCGATTACGATCAGGTCATGAACGAGCAGCGTGAGATTATTTACGGCGAGCGCCGCGAGGTTCTGGACGGAAAGAGCATGCGGGATTCCATCTACAAGATGATCACCGGCATTGTGGAGCGTTCCGTGGATATGGTGATCGGCGAGAACGCGGATCCGGACAGCTGGGATCTGACGGAGCTCAATGACATCCTGCTTCCCATCATTCCTCTTGAGAAAATTACGAGAGGCCGCATCACGGATCTGTCTGCGGACGGCCTGAAGCAGCAGCTCAAGGAGGAAGCGGTGAAGCTCTATGAGGCGAAGGAGGCGGAGTTCCCGGAGCCGGAGGCCATCCGTGAGGTGGAGCGCGTTGTTCTGCTGCGTTCCGTTGATTCCCGCTGGATGAACCACATCGACGACATGGAGCAGCTGCGCCAGAGCATCGGTCTTCAGGCATATGGCCAGAGAGACCCGCTGGTGGAGTATAAGATGGCCGGCTATGACATGTTCAATGAGATGAGCCAGGGCATCATGGAGGACACGGTCCGCACCCTGTTCCGCATCCGCGTGGAGCAGAAGGTGGAGCGCGAGCAGGTTGCCAAGGTGACCGGTACGAACAAGGACGACGAGAGCGGAGTCCGCGAGCCGGTGAAGCGCCAGGAGAAGAAGATTTACCCGAACGATCCCTGCCCCTGCGGAAGCGGCAAGAAGTACAAGAACTGCTGCGGCAAGGGACTGGTATAAAGAAAAAGACCGCAGATGTCTGCGGCAGGAAAGGTACCTATGGTTGAACTTGACCAGATGAAAATCGAACTGCAGAACCAGCAGGACGCCCTGAAGGAAGGCATTGATTCCCTGAACATTCCGTTCAAGAAGCAGAGAATCGAGGAGCTCTCCCGTGAAATGGAGGCTCCGGACTTCTGGAACGATGCCGACAAGGCGAATGCCAAGATGAAGAATCTGAAGGATCTGCAGCGAACGGTAGACGAAGCTGAGAATCTGGACCGTCAGTATCAGGACATCATGGACCTGATCGAGATGGCCAATGAGGACGGCGATGCATCGGCAGTGGAGGATGTGCGCAGTGAACTGGATGATTTCGAGAATCATCTGGAGAACATCCGCCTGTCCACGCTTCTGACCGGTGCCTACGATGAGAACAACGCCATCGTCTCGCTGAATGCGGGCGCGGGCGGAACCGAGTCCTGCGACTGGTGCTCCATGCTGTTCCGCATGTATTCCAGATGGGCCGATAAGAAGGGCTTTACCGTGGACGTCATGAACCTTGTAGACGGCGATGAGGCCGGCATCAAGTCCGTGGACTTTCAGGTCAGCGGAACCAACGCTTATGGCTTCCTTCGTTCGGAGCACGGCGTACACCGCCTGGTCCGGATCAGCCCGTTCAATGCGCAGGGCAAGCGCCAGACCTCCTTCGTTTCGTGCGAGGTGATGCCGGAGCTTCCGCAGGACAACGACATTGAGATCAAGCCGGACGACATCCGGATTGATACCTATCGCTCCTCCGGTGCGGGCGGCCAGCACATCAACAAGACCTCATCGGCAATCCGCATCACGCACTTCCCGACCGGAATCGTGGTCACCTGCCAGAATGAGCGTTCCCAGTTCCAGAACAAGGACAAGGCGTTTGAGATGCTGCGTGCCAAGCTCTTTCTTCTGAAGCAGCAGGAAGAAGAGGCGATGCGTGACGGCATCCGCGGTGACGTCAAGGAGATCGCGTGGGGATCCCAGATCCGTTCCTATGTCCTCCAGCCCTATACGCTGGTCAAGGACACCAGAACGCAGGAGGAGACCTCGGATACAGACGGCGTGCTGAACGGAGACATCGACCGGTTCATCAATGCATATCTGAAGATGCAGGCAAACCGCGGACTTGCGCAGGAAGCGCAGGCGTGACCCCCTGAGAAGGACTGACTCTGCAGCCATGCGGAATAACAAGAACTGATTCATGAAAAAACTGCGCCCGGATGCGGGCGCAGTTTTTTGCAAATCATTTGTCAGGGATCAGATCAGGAACCAGGGATCAGATCAGGAACAACAAGAAGAGCACCGGCGCTCATATTGACGCTTCGCGTCAGAAATCGCGCTGGTGCTCTTCTTGTTGCCCGTATGTACTGGCAGCAAAAATACAGAATAAATAGAACAGCCTCCCTAGGTGCTTACATTGACGCCTTGCGTCAGAAGTCGCGCCGGGGGAGGCTGTTCTCAATCAGTATCTAATGACGATGAAGCATAGCGGAGAATGGCGGGCAAATTACAGATCAATGTGCTCGGTTCCGTCAGCGTGCTCGAATGCAGCCAGCTCCGGATGCTCCTTCTTCTCCTTGGTGTAGTTCTCGTAGGAAGGACGCTTGTGGGTCTCTTCCGCCCAGATCTTGTCTGCGACAGGAGCCCATTCCTTTGCGTACTCATCGCACTTTGCGCACAGATGATCAACGCTCTCCGGTGACTCCAGATTGGTCTGGTGTGCGCCGGTTGCCTGTACGATCTCGCGCAGGAGCTTCGGGTTCTCCAGCATCGGGCAGGGACGAAGATGGTTGCGGTTGAACGGCTGTCCCTCGTGGTAAGCCATGAACAGCGGGCTCTGGAGCATCTCCAGAATGGTGTTGTCATGGATGTTCGTGTTGGAGAAGTGGATGAACACGCAAGGCTCCGCATCGCCGTTGGAGTTGATGTGGAAGTAGTTGCGGCCTCCGGCGATACATCCGCCGACATACTCGCCGTCGTTCTGGAAGTCCATCGGGTAGAAGCAGATATCGCTGTCCTTGCCGCGGACCTCGCGGATTCGCTTGATCATGTATTCACGCTGCTCAACGGTGGGCATCAGCTCAGGCGCTGCGTTGTTGCCGACCGGCATCAGGTGGAAGTAGAAGCCGAAGCGTGCACCCTTCTCCTCCAGAAGGTGGAAGAAGTCATCGCTCGTAACCGCCTCGACGTTCGCGCGGGTGTAGCAGATGGAGGTACCGAAGACAATGCCGTGCTTCTTCAGAAGATCCATCGCCTTCATGACGGCAGCGTAGTGGCCTTCGCCGCGGCGCGCATCATTGGTATCCGGCGTTCCTTCGATGGAGAGCATGAAGGTGATGTTGCCGAGCTCTCTGACTCTCTCGCACATTGCATCGGTGATCAGCGTGGAGTTGGAGTACAGACCGAAGAAGCAGTCATTGTGCTTCTCGGCGAGCCTGAAGATATCGTTCATGCGGACGGTCGGCTCGCCGCCGGTCATCATGTACAGATATACGCCGAGCTCCTTGCCCTCGGTGACGATCTTGTCCATATCCTCGAAGGAAAGGTTTGCCTTGTGGCCGTAGGTGCCGGACCAGCAGCCGACGCAGTGCATGTTGCAGGCCATGGTGGGATCGAAGAGGATCAGCCACGGGATGTTGCAGCCGTACTTCTCACGGTTTGCACGGATGGTCTTGGTGCCGCGAAGGAATGCCTCATAGCCGAGGTTCAGGAGCAGCATCTTCGCATAGTGCGGATCGGTCTCGTCGATGATGCGGTTGATGTACTTGAACCAGCGGTTGTTGGGATCCTTGATGGCAGCGCGGACAGCGTCGAGCTTCTCAGCGCTTGCTCCCTTTCCATAGAACTTCCCTGCAAGATCAACAATCTTAAGATAAGTCTCGGTGCGGTCGTCCGAGTTCTTGATGGTTTTAAGAAGTCCGTCGATCAGAACGGACATCGCCTGACGCTCTGCCGCATGGGTCAGATTCTCAACTTTTCCTGCCATAACTTCCTCCTGAATTTCGTGTCTGTCCGGTACCTGCCGTTTCCTGCGGCCAGTCAGCCCCGTGAACCTCCGGTGAAACCTGCTGCATGAGCAGAACACGGATCCCTGACCGAAAAATATCGGCAGGCAGTCAGGCGGACTGAAGAGGAACCGGACAGATGCAAATTTCTGCAATAAATCTCAAACCATCGCTTATTCTAATGCCTGCAAAGCCTTATTTCATCGGACAAAATCGGGCTTCTGTCCCGATGCCGGGAAAATGCATGTGTCATAAAAAGACAGACGGAGAATGAGAAAACAGAAAATTGCCTGCATACTTTGCAGAAATTATAAAAATTACATATAATAATATTGATAGGCGCGTT
>DAIMKA010000126.1:0-347 GCA_036721955.1 Lachnospiraceae bacterium
AAGAGAAACATATCTTGCGATCTCAAAAACAGAATTGGCGTACAGGGGCATCGATGCAGGAAGTGAGGATGCGTTGCTTGATACCATACGGTCTGCAGTCTGCATCGGTTCAAGAGGAAAGATTGATCGCGAGGATTATCCTGCGTATGTGCAGGGAATCAGAAAAATAGCTAATCATCTGTTTGAGAGAAATTTCAGTGCAGAAGTTGCTTCCAGAATGGCACCAAAAATTATTTATATGGCTGCATGTATTCTGATGGACCAGCCATTTGAAAAAGTGACTGATATGGAGGAGTTCAGGACAGAAGAACTCAAACAGGAAGACTTAAGAACAATGAAATCATTCC
>DAIMKA010000126.1:425-5939 GCA_036721955.1 Lachnospiraceae bacterium
ATGAGCGGAATGAAGCCGAAGGACAACTCTGCGACCGAGCGGGAGTAACAAGGAGAATGCTGGAAAGAGAAATCAATCATGATATCTCTTTCCGGCATGGTTACCGGTGCCGCAGTTTCCTCTTCACATGTCTTACGGCGCGCCGGCAGAACCGTCCGACCTTCAGGTCGAAGCGATGCGTGAAGCGGTCCCACGCCGTGATGGGCGGCAGGATGAGATATTCATAGTCGGCCCGGTGCTCCAGAAGGTAGGACGGATAGGAATTATCCAGCTCCACGCGTTCGAAGTGAGCGCTGCGGCCGAAGATATCCTGTCCGAGGATCAGCTTGTCCATGGTTTCGGCGATGATTTCGGAGTCGTTGTATTCCTGGTGCGCGGCGGCGCGGATTTTCGTACCGATCCGGTTCAGGACATTGGTCTCGTGATGGCCGCCCATGTAGCCGAAGTGCCAGCCGCCGTCCTCGACGCGGACAGAGCGGGGATCGGTGACGGGAACGAGATCGCGCAGGCGCACGATTCCCTCTGCGGGAATGTTGCGGATGCTGCAGACCTTGGTTCCGAGCCACTTGCGCTGCTCCAGGGGAATCTGCGGAAATTCACCGGTGATGGAGTGGAGCTGCACCGGCTTTTCTTCCATATTCAGGAAAACATAGAAGTTCCGCTGTGCGAGGTGATAGACCTTCGAGGAATCGAAGGAGTCGATCACCTTTTTTAATGCGGTTGGATTCGGAATCTCATCCAGATCGCCGAACAGAATGATATCGTCTTCCCTCAGGCCCTTCAGGTGATCCATGAGATGATTTTTCTGGAAATAGTCCCGGCGGTGCGTGAGCGGCTGTCCGGGGATCTCGGGAGCGTATTTTTCAGCGGATGGATTGATATGCACACCGTCATCTTCCATCACATCGTCGGAAACCACGACATAGTCAATCCGTGCCAGAAACGGTGCGAACATCTCTTTGTTCTTCTCGAAGCAGAGCTCCTTCGGTTCGCCGGAGAAGGTCCGGGTCGATTCCTCAATGATAAAGCGGTCCACACAGTCACTCAGGACGTGAAGCCGCAGATTCAGAATATCCAGTTCATTGAAAAAAGGAATACAGTCGTAAACCATGCCTTGCAACCTCTTTAACCGTGTTTTTTCTTCCAGGCGCTGCTTCTCCTCCAGAAAAGGAGTGGGCGGACGGCATTCCGAAGTCTCGTTTCCGGCGCCGTGAAATGCGGGTAGTCCTTGTTCTCTCCCCTCCACTTATGGAACAGGAACGGCTCCACGCCTTCGTTCTCCGGAAGAGGATGCTCGCGCCCGAAGCGGACCGCAACCTCAAGCGGCGCGAAGACGAGGCCGTCTGCCTCCATCTGATTTTTGGAGTGGCAGCAGAGGAAAATGTCTTCGTTGTAGAAACCATCGTCCACGGGAACCCAGGGGAGCTGATGCTCGGAAGGGTAGGCGAGGAGCCTTCGGGAGCGGAGCGAGACGCTGTTGCCGACCCGGCAGATGTTCCCCCTGGAATCCCGGTAGGCGTAATCATTGGTGGGAAGCGGCCAGGGAGAGCCGATGTAGTCGTATTTCAGAAATTCATCGGACCATTTCTCAGGGTGGATGACGAAGCCGTCGTAATGGACGAGGAGAATGAAGTCCGTGTGAATGTAAGGAGCAAGCTCATAGACCATGAAATGATTGAACTTGTCGATACTGTCAATCTTCGCACAGTGCCGGTAATGGATTCCGGAAGGGAGGCCGAAGGGCTTCCGGTCTGTGATGAGAATGGCATCGCCGAAGTCGATGCCGCGCATGGAGTATTCCATGGCTTTGATGGTTTCATAAATCCTGACGCTGCTCACAGCGACCAGTGTGACGTTCGGAAGCTGAAGCTTCCCGTTTCGATATTCCATGACGTTCTGTCCTGTTTATGGTAGTGCGATAGATTCATGACCTTCAGAACCTGCTGCCGTCCGGAAGCTTTTCCGACCGGAGCTCAGGCCCGGCAGGAGGAGAGGACCAGGAGGCTGCATCAGAAACCTTCCGTGGGAGGCGGTTACTCAGGCTTCCAGGTATGAATGATTCCCACGCGGCGGAGCGCGGAGCGCTCCATCTTGCGGAAGAAAAATCTTCCGTACAGCGCCTTGCGGCGGATCACCTGGCAGGCCTTCCGGAATGCGCCGGGGCGGAGGTTCCTCCTTGCATAGAGGCGGGAGGTCTTCTTATATTCCTCCAGCTCCCTGCGGCATTCGTCGGGCTCCCAGATCCGGCCGCGCCGGTCCTGATAATGAAGGAAGCTGTAGATGTTCTGCTCCGAGGACCAGAAGCCGTCGCTGATGTTATGGCGGGCCCAGTATTTCGGCGCGATGACATACCGGAGCTCCGTACTCGTGATGACCGGCATCAGCGAGAAGGAGGAGTTCGAGAGGATCAGGTACCGCGCGTTTTTGATCGTGACATAATCCTTTCCGACATCGAAGTGGTGGCATTCATATTCCGGGAGAACCTTCCTTGCGGCTTCCTCGTCTTCCGTGACGATCATAAAGCGCATGTCCGGATTGATTTTCCTCATATTGTCGATGGCGTGGAGCCAGTAGCGGCGGTCCAGATACAGCTCAGGGTGACCGGTGTATTCGCCGCCCCGCATGTTGATGATGCACAGATCATCTGCGGTATACTCGTCGGATTCATACTCGGGTTTCACCTTCAGCCACTTCCGGATCTCTTCGATGTGGCCGCCGAAGTAGCGCTCGTCCTGCAGATTTCCGTACAGGAGGGTCCGGTCGCTGATTCCGTAGACCCGCTCGTCGGCGCCGCTGATGTAGCAGCCGTTCTCCATGTCGTGGCGGGAGTTCCCCATGAAGAGGCGGTCGTCCTGCTCGTCGAAGCGGGTATAGTTTTTCATTTCGTCACGCGGAATTTCCGTGCCGAGATCAAGATCCATGAAGTACATGCCCCTGTTGGACTGGGCAACATTGCCGACCTGCTGCGGGTTGACGGTTCCGAAGTCATAGCCGAGATCTTCGGCAATGCAGCGGGCGGAAATAAAGAAGAAAAGCTGATTCCCGAGTCCGTACCCGGGAATGAATTCTACGCCGATCATGCAGTTCGTTCTCCTTCCAGAGTGGTGGGCGTGATGGTTTCATTGGCCACCTTGTAAATCCGGTCGCATTTCTCAATGGTGTTGAGGCGGTGGGCAATGATGATCATGGTCTTCTTGCCGTGGAAGGAATTGATGGCCTCCATCAGAGCTGCCTCGGTGTCGCCGTCGAGGGCTGAGGTCGCCTCATCGAAAACGAGAATTTCCGGGTTGTGATACAGGGCCCGCGCGATGCCGATCCGCTGGCGCTGGCCGCCGGAAAGCCGCACGCCCCGGTCGCCGATTTTCGTATCCAGGCCCTCGGGAAGGCTGCGGATGAACTCATCCAGCTGGGCCTCCTTCAGAATCTCCCAGATGCGGTCTTCGCTGACCTTGTCCGCGTCGATGCCGAAGGCAATATTTTCCCGGATGGACTCATCAATCAGATAGATGCTCTGCGGGATATAGCCGATCTGGGAAAGCCAGGAGTCATAGTTCGAGAAAATATCGGCGCCGTCACACAGAATCTGTCCGGATTCGGCGTGGAGAAGGCCGAGAAGGATGTCCACAATCGTGGATTTTCCGGCGCCGGAAGGCCCCATGATGCCGACGGACTGACCTTTCCGGATCTCCATGTTCGCGTGACGGAAGATGTAGGTGTCGCTGTCGGGGTAGTGGAAGGTGATGTCCTTCAATTCAATCTTATCGGTGAGGTGCAAGGCGGGACCTGCGATTTTGCTGGCGCGGGCGCGCATCTCGCCTGCCGTCTTGTTGGACTCCGTCAGGTTGTCGTAGAGGTAGTTGAGGCTCGGCTCCTCGTAGGCCGCCTGTGCCATGTAGGTGTTGATGCGGTTGGCGCTGGGCAGGATCCGGACCGCAGCCACGGCAAAGGCCATCAGCTGTGGGATCAGGGCGGTTACATCTCCGCCTGCCAGCATGAATACGGTGATGAAGCCCATCACGCTGACCATGAAGACGGTTTCGATCATCAGGCGGGGAAGGTTGTTGAAGACCGCGTAGTCCGTTGCGACATCCGCTCCGATTTTGCCGCTTTCATAGTAATTGCGGATGAAGAAGTCCTGACGGTTCAGCACCTTGACGTCCTTCAGGCCGTAGATGGCCTGGAGCCGCCATTTCGCAATGCGGGACTGGATGTGCTGGTTGCGCGCGCCGATGCTGTTCAGCTTCGGCTTGATGAACTTTGTGCTGATGAAGGTCATCAGGAGCAGAATGAGAACGATGAACAGCGTCATCTGCCAGTTCACAACGAGGAGAACAATGCCGAGGAAAATGGAAACCACGACCTCGGTGGCCATCTGCAGGAGACAGAGAATCAGGGAGAAGGTCTGCGGAATATCGCTGTCGGTGATCCGGAAGACTGTGGGAATGTCCGCGCCCAGATAATCCTCGTAGGGGCGGTTCAGGAAATCGCGCAGAACCCGGCTGATCATGTCGTTGCGCGCGTT
Source organism: Lachnospiraceae bacterium (assembly GCA_036721955.1). GTDB lineage: Bacteria > Bacillota > Clostridia > Lachnospirales > Lachnospiraceae > CAG-791. Next base: position 4,948 of record DAIMKA010000126.1, read on the forward strand.
GGTGATAAAGCGGTTCTGGTGGTAGGTGACGAACAGAAGAAAGGCATTTTTTACAATATAAACTGCCATCAGGGCAACCAGCATCGCGATGGTGAGACGGAATGTCGTGGTGAGCCCGAGGGAGTCTGTCATGTGCCGCAGGAACGGATATTTGTCCAGGTACTCCGTGATGGTCTCCGGTGCCGTGATGGCGGAGACGATGGGAACGATCATGGAGACGCCGATGGTTTCCAGAACGCCGCTGATGAGGATGAGAACGCCGATGCCGAGGCACTGGCGCTTCTGATGTGCGTCCAGCACGTAGGAGAGCTTCCGGAGAATGGAAAGCTTCTCGGTTTCTGCCTTTGCGGTCTGCTGATTGAATGAACTCATGTTGGTTGACTGCCTTTCTGACCGCCGTACGCGGGCGGCCCGTTCCATGACATAGATAATTTATTATAACATAGGAATGGGGAGCGAAGGAAATGGCGGTGATTCCGTGCGCCGGATGTTCACGTGCCGTTCACATTTTGCAGGCGGGAGCGTGCTAAAATAATTTATTGCACGCGGAAGACATCCGGCGGGAATTCGGGATGAACCGAGCATATTTGATTGAGAAAAACGGGACGGGGCAATGGACAGATACGATACAGACTGGAATCCGGACTCTTTGGGGAGCGATCCGGACTGGGAGGATGACAGCCCGGAGAGAAGAAGGCAGGAACAGGAGCGGCGGAGGAGAAGGAACAGCCGCAGAGCGAAGCGGGAACGGGAGCTTCGGAGGAAAAAAAGAATCGCAGCTGCGGTGATCTGCGTTGCCGCGGCAGGGGCAGCGGTTCTGGTTGTTTCATGGATAGGAAGAGGCAGACAGGACGCGGAGGCCTCGGCGGCTCTGGCAGCTTCCACGGAAGCCGCGGACGCGGACGAGACTGTGGGAACAGCAATGACGGAGGATCCCGCCGCGGCGGATACGGAAAGCGGTGAGCCTTCGCAGGGCAATGCCGATGCGCCCT
>DAIMKA010000127.1:0-5918 GCA_036721955.1 Lachnospiraceae bacterium
GACATTGATATGTCACTTTCAAACTGCAGCATCGGTGCTGACGCACCGGCTGCCGTTTTCGGCAAAACCGCGGATTTTGCCTCAACGGGGTATAAATTGAAAATAGTAAGGAGTCTTCCAATGTCGTTTCGTACGATTCTGGCCATTCTGGCCGCAGTGTTCTTTTTCATCTGTTCCCTTCCGATGATGCCGGTGATGTGGATTGTCGGCAGGATTTCTCCAACGGCGGCGGACCGGTTCAGCTATGCCTTTGTCTGCTGGGGACTGCGAATGGTGACTGCAATGACCGGCTGCCCTGTCACGGTGATCGGAAGAGAGAATATTCCGAAGGACCGCGGCGTGATGTTTGCGGGCAACCATCGTTCCATTTTCGACATCATCATGGTGGCATCGCTCCTGCCGAGACCGTTTATCATCATTGCGAAGGAGGAGCTCGGGAAAATTCCGCTGCTCCACTTCTGGATGAAACGGATTCACTGCCTGTTTCTGAACCGGAAGGATATCCGCGCCGGGGCGCAGATGGTCGCGGATGCCGCGGAGGGAATGAAGAAGGGAAGCTCCGTTCTGATTTTCCCGGAGGGAACACGCTGCCATGAGGAAGGGACGCTCCTTCCGTTCAAGGGCGGAAGCTTCAAGATTGCAATCCGCGCCGGAGCGCCGGTTGTTCCGGTGACCTTTATCGGTACCGGAAACGTTCTGGAGGATCATCCGATGAAGGTCTGCAGGACACCGGTTACCATTATTTTCGGCAAGCCGATTGAGACAAAGGAGCTCTCCATTGCGGACCGCAAGGTGCTGCACCAGCGTGTGGAAGATGTCGTGGCCGCTGCGTATGAGCAGTATGCGCCGGACAAGTGGAAGGGTGAGCGCGGTGCAGGCGGAGCGACAGATTCCGCGAATGAAACGCGCACAATTTCAGGATAAGGAATGTAGAGAATGTTAGAGAAGAAAAGCAAACAGACACTCCCGGTGACAGAGGCCGGGCAAATCGCGGAGGGAATTTATTCCCTGACGGTGCAGTATCCGGAGTCTTCCGCTCCGAAGGAGGTGAAGCCGGGCCAGTTCGTCGGCGTTTATCCGAAGGATGCCGCTTCTCTTCTTCCGAGACCGATCTCCATCTGCGAATGGAACGAAAGGGAGCGCACGCTTCGACTGGTTTACCGGACGGTTGGAAGGGGAACCCGTGAGTTCTCCGGGCTGCGTGCACAAGATGAGGTGGATATTCTCGGAATCCTCGGGAACGGATATGAGGTGCCCTCTCTGAAGGGGAAGAAGATTCTGCTTCTCGGCGGCGGGATCGGCGCTCCGCCGATGCTGGGACTTGCCGAGGCTCTTTACGAGGCCAATCAGGAGGCGGAGGATCCGCGAAGCCTTGTGACTGCAGTAATGGGATACCGGACGAATGATCTGTTCCTGACGGAAGAATTCGGACGGGTGAGCCGGCTTCTGCTTTCCACGGATGACGGAACTGCGGGCATCCGGGGAAATGTTATGGACGCGGTGCGGGCACTTCTTGAGAGGGAGCCGGAGACACGCTTTGACGCAGTTTGTGCCTGCGGACCGATGCCGATGCTGCGCGGGGTGAAGGCCTTTGCCGGAGAGCTTGGCATTCCGGCCTGGATTTCTCTGGAAGAGAGGATGGCCTGCGGCGTAGGAGCATGCCTCGGGTGTGTGGCGAAGACAGTCCGGGAGGACGGGCATTCCCATGTGCACAACGCGCGGGTTTGCACGGAAGGACCTGTTTTTGCCGCGGAGGACGTAGAAATTTAAGAAAAGATCAGATGATTCCGTGCCTGGGAAAATTCCCACCGCCGGAGATTCCAGGACCGGGCGGAATGCGGGGGCAGGGAGCATCTGAGGATAAGGTTGAAAGTGACATTGATATGTCACTTTCAAACAGCAGCATCGGTGCTGACGCACCGGCTGCCACATTCGGCAAAACCGCTGCACTCGAAGATGTCTGATGACATCTTCTCCTGCTTAGAGTGCCGCCAGGCGGCACCAATTTCGATGATCCCATCGGAGAAAGCCCATTCGGGCATTTCTCCTCGGGGTGCCGCAAAAAACGCGGCACAGAAAGGTAAGGATGTCAGGATGGAAGAGACGAGTAAGAACACAAGGCCGGATCTGTCGGTAAAGATTGCCGGTGTAACCTTTCAGAATCCGGTGATGACGGCCTCCGGAACCTTCGGATCCGGCATGGAATATGCAGATTTCGTGGATCTGAACCGCCTGGGCGCGGTTGTGACGAAGGGCGTATCGAACGTTCCGTGGCCGGGGAATCCCACTCCGCGTGTGGCGGAGGTCTACGGCGGCATGCTCAATGCCATCGGGCTTCAGAATCCGGGCGTGGATGTTTTTGTGGAACGGGATCTTGCTTTTCTGAAGCAGTATGATACCAGAGTCATCGTCAATGTCTGCGGTCACAGCGAGGAGGATTATCTGGAGGTGGTGCAGCGTCTGGGGGATGAGAGCCGGGTGGATATGCTGGAGATCAATGTGTCCTGTCCGAATGTCAAACAGGGTGCCATTACCTTTGGAACGAAGACGGACAGCCTTTTTGAGATCACCTCGAAGATCAAGAAAATCGCCCGGCAGCCCATCATCATGAAGCTGACACCGAACGTCACCAGCATTGCAGAGATGGCAAGGGCCGCAGAGGCGGGCGGTGCAGATGCCATTTCCCTGATCAACACCATCACGGGAATGAAGATTGATGTGGAGCGCCAAAGGTTCGTGCTCGCGAACAAAACAGGCGGGATGTCGGGACCTGCGATTCACCCGGTGGCGGTGCGGATGGTCTACGAGGCAGCAGGTGCGGTTTCCATTCCGATCATCGGGATGGGCGGTGTACAGACTGCGGAGGATGCGCTGGAACTGATGCTCGCTGGGGCGTCTGCGGTGGCCGTCGGTGCCGCAAACTTCCATGATCCGGCCGCAACTATAAAGGTTCTGGAGGGAATGGAAGATTATGCCGCAAGGCATCAGCTGAAATCCATCACGGAGATTGTCGGAGCGGTGCAGTAAAGTCTGCGCGGGTGCGAAACAGTGCATAGGGGTGCGGAGAGCGGCAATGAGAGAACTTACAGAAAAGGCATACGGAAAGATCAATCTGGATCTGGATGTGACGGGAAAACGGGAAGACGGATATCATCTGGTGCGGATGGTGATGCAGACCGTGGACATTTATGACACCGTGACGATTTCCGAGATCCCGGGAGAAGAAATCCAGCTGACAACGGACAGCGGGAAAATCCCGGCCGGTCCGTCCAATCTGGTGTGGCGGGCGGCTGATGTGATGCGCCGGGAATTCGGACTCGCGAGGGGTCTTGAGATTCATCTCGATAAGAAAATTCCGATCGCTGCCGGTATGGCAGGCGGCAGCGCGGATGCTGCGCCTGCTGCGTACCATGTACCGGCCGGACATTCCGGATGAAAAACTGCAGGAGCTGGCTCTTCCGCTCGGCGCGGATATTCCTTACTGCATTGCGGGAGGGACACAGCTCTCCGAGGGAATCGGGGAAGTGCTGACAAAGCTCCCTGCGCCGCCGGAGAATACGCTTCTTGTCTGCAAGCCGGATCTGGATGTTTCCACGGCCTGGGTTTATCGGGAATATGACAGCATTCCGGAGTCGGAAATCCGTCATCCGGATGTGGACGGCATGGTGCAGGCGATCCGGGACGGAGACCTGAAACAGATGTGCAGCCTGTTCGGAAATGTTCTGGAACAGAAAACGGGTGCGGAATATCCGGTCATCGGAAGACTGGAGCAATTCTTTCTGGACCGCGGAGCACTGGGGAGCATTATGACCGGCTCCGGCCCTACGGTATTCGCCGTATATGAGGATGAGGAAACGGCCGGGAGAGCGTTTGCACAACTGGAAGAGGAAGACGAATTCCGGAATTTCCAGAAGTTTCTTACGAAGTTTCACTGATGGCACATCCATCGGATTCTGAAGAAAGAATTCGGGAAGAATGAAATATTTATCCGGGGACAATGACAAAGCCCATGAATCATCGATTTTCAAATGATTCATGGGCTTTCTTATATACCCTCTGGTACACATTTCTGTTATGAAGTGACTGCAGTCAAAGAAAAAGCGGCCTTTGAGCGAAGCCGACGGTGGGAAGAAGATCGCCGGGGCATCAAACGGCGGAACCGAAAGGAAACAGGCTGCAGGAAATGTACTGACCTGTGCATCATGGAAAGGCTCAGGACTTCTTGGAGGGACCGGCGCTGCCGACCTCGCGGACCTTGTCCATGAAGCGGCCGATGAAGTTTTTCTTCTTCGGCTGCGGCTTCTCGAGCTTCTGTCCGTGAACGCCCTTTACTTCTACAATATAGATTCCGCTCACCATCGCGCGGACCTGCTTCCTGACCGGAATATCGTCATAAATCTTGTCGTCTGCGACGAGATTCATGATCTGAGGACCGACCTTGGCCTTGACGATCGGGAGCTTCGCGCGGCGCAGATACTTCGGCGTGGAATCAATGACCGCCTGCGGAAGACCTGCCTCTTTGATGCGCATTTTCTTCTTGTCGATGACCAGCATGGTGACCGGCTGCTTGGATGCCTGAACGGCCTCCTGCTGCTGCTCCTGCTTCTTCTGCATCCTCTTGCCGAGGAAGTAGAGACCGACAAGCGCGGCGATGATTGCGGCAATGACGATAAGGGTGACGATAAGTGATGTGCTCACAAGATATTCCTCCTGAAACTGTGGATAACTGAACTGATTGTAACACCTGGCGCAGGGGAGGGGCAAGAAAAAAGACTTTTATGGCCCTTCCCATTGTGCTAAACTGTAATCTACTATGGACTTGGGGATGTTTTGTTCAAATTCCGGGTCTTTCGGGAAAGGAATAAAATCTTATGAAGAAAAGAATACTGGCGGCCGCAGCGGCGGTTGTGCTTACGATTTCACTGGCGGGCTGCGCTTCCGGAAATGCGGCTTATCTCAGCGGGCTGAAGGCATCGGATTACGCACAGCCCTGCGATTACAGTGCGGTTCCGGTGGAGGAGGCGGCTCCTTCGGTCTCGGACTCTTACGTGGAATATATGGTTCAGTATCAGCTGAACAATTCGGCAACGAATGAGGAAGTGACGGACCGCGATGATGTCGAGGACGGAGATATCGTCAACATCGACTATACGGGAACCAAGGATGGGAAAGAGTTTGACGGCGGAAGCGCAACCGGGTATGACCTGACCATCGGTTCCGGCACGTTCATTGACGGATTCGAGGACGGACTGAAGGGACACAAGGTTGGCGAGGAGGTTACGCTGAATCTGAAGTTCCCGGATGATTACAAGCAGAACGAGGATCTTGCCGGACAGGATGTCGTTTTCAAGGTCAAGATCAACAAGATCCAGCAGAAGGTCGTTCCGATGCTTACGGATGACTGGGTGGCGGAGCAGAATATCAGCGGCGTTGCCACGGTGGATGAATATAAGGACTATGTGCGGCAGCAGCTGATGCAGCAGGCACAGAGTACCTATGACAGCGATGTGCAGAGCAAGATTGCCCAGTACATGGTGGAGAACAGCACCTTCAAGAAGGACCCGCCGAAGGAGATGATTGACCGTCTCTCGGAGTCCATGAAGACCTACTATAATAAATATGCACAGCAGTACGGCATGGAGCTGGATGATTTCCTGAAGACCTTCATGAATGCGGATGAGGACAATCCGGAGCAGATCATCACGGACAATGCGACGGATTCTGCCAAGGAACTTCTGGTGATGAAGGTGATCGCGGACAAGGAGGGCCTGAATCCTTCCCGCACGGAATTCAACACACAGCTCTCCAACTACGCGGCACAGGCGGGCTACAGCAGCGTGGATGAGTTCAAGAAGTCTGAGGATGCGGAGTCGGTACGTGAGTCCATGATGCTCCAGAATGTTCTGGAATTCCTGCAG
>DAIMKA010000128.1:0-5898 GCA_036721955.1 Lachnospiraceae bacterium
AATTCGAGATGATGCTGAGCAGGCACGACCGCTTGTGAATCATGTTCCTCATGGCTTTTTCTTGCGGCCAAGGTCCGAAGGACCTCTGGCCGGTATCATCGGGGATTTCTTCTCTCAATCACAAACAGGCAGCTCTGATAGTCCCCGAGAGCCGGCATCCAGAGGCCGGACTTCATCAGAACATCGCCGTAATACAGGCCTTCCACCGGAGTCTCTTCGCCGTTCTGAATCTTCGAAACCGTGTACTGTGCCTCTGCGTCCAGTCCCTCCAGCTTCACATTCCGGCTCAGCGTATAGGGCCTTCCCAGTACCTGCACATAGGTAAGAAGTGCACGGGATCCGTCCTTTTCCGCATTCTCCCAGCAGTCCCAGGGTTCTTCCTCGCACCAGGAATGAATCCGGTAATAATCGCCGCCCGCAATCAGGGAATGGAACCTGTGATATCTTGCCACCTGTCCCGGAATTCTCTTTCGGTCCTCTTCCGGAAGCTCCGCGATATTCAGCTCATAGCCGAAGGTTCCCGCCAATGCCACATTGGCTCTTGTCTCAAACGGCGTATTGCGTCCCACCTGCTCATTCGGGCACTTGCTGACATGCGCACCCATCGTGGACATCGGATATACCAGCTCCGTTCCTTCCTGAATCCGGAGTCTCTCAATCGCATCCGTATCATCGGAGGTCCAGATCTGCGGGCTGTAGTACAGCATGCCTGCATCGAATCTTGCTCCTCCGGAGGAGCAGTTCTCCAGGAGAAGTGCCGGAAAATCATCAAGGAGACGCTGCTGCATCTCGTACAGGCCCAGCACATAGCGGTGGAACAGCTCGCCGTGATGCTCCGCATCCAGAGAAACACTGCCGAGATCCGTAAGATACCGGTTCATATCCCACTTTACATAATCGATGTCCGCACTCTTTAAAACGCGGTAAACCATCTCATATACGGTGTCCCGGACCTCTTTTCTGGAAAAATCCAGAACCAGCTGATTTCTTGCCAGCGTCGGACGCCGTCCCGGAATCTGAATCGCATAGTCCGGGTGTGCACGGTACAGATCCGAATCCTCTGAAATCATCTCCGGCTCAAACCAGATGCCGAATTTCATTCCCATTGCCTTCACGCCGTCAACGAGCTTCTTCAGACCGCCGGGGAGCTTCTCTTCGTTGACCACCCAGTCACCGAGCGCACAGTTGTCGCTGTCCCTTTTGCCGAACCATCCGTCGTCCATGACGAACATTTCAATTCCGCAGGCCGCCGCGTCCTTCGCGATGCCAAGGAGCTTATCCGCATCAAAATTAAAATAGGTAGCTTCCCAGTTGTTGATCAGAATCGGGCGGTCCAGATCCCTATAGGGACTCCGGATCAGGTGATTCCGGAAGAAATCGTGATAGCTGCGCGTCATTTTCCCGAGCCCTTCCGAAGAGAAAGTCATCACAACCTCCGGTGCCGTAAACGCTGCCCCCGGATCCAGCGTCCAGGAAAATCCCTCCGGATGAATGCCCATCACCATGCGGATGTTTCCCATATGCTCCTTATGCGTCTCTGCAAGGAAATTTCCGGAATATACGAAATCCATCGCATAAACGTCCCCGTGCTTCTGGTCCGCCGCCGGGCTCAGCAGTGCAAAGAACGGATGATCCTGCGGGCTGGATTCGCCGCGAACAGACCCGGCACTCTGCTTGCCATAACCGAGCCTGCGTCTCTGGATGTGCCGCTCTCGGGCCCAGGCGCCATTCAATGTGAGCATTTCATAATCCTGATCATCCATATCAAGAGCGGCGCTCAGCACGCGGTCCACCGTCAGAGTCCCACTTCCCTCATTCCGGAGGATCACATTTCTCGTGATCACATCCTCTGCCTCGAAAACGGAATAGAAGAGCTCAACCCGCAGATTCAGGACAGGATCCTTCATGACAATCTTCAGCGTCGTCACTTCGTCCTCACCGCCGAACGATGCCGGAAGTCCTTCCAGCTTCGGCTTGCCTTTCCTGATTTCATGCGAGTCAAACCACAGCTCACAGCCGCACTGTCCCTTTTCATTCCGAACACTCAGGCAGCTCTCCCGGTAATCACCGACGCCTTCCGTCGGATATTCGAATGGGAAAACAGAGAGAAACGCCAGCTTCTCCCTCTCCCTGTATCCCGGCCCCGGATACTCCGTCAGGCGGAACGCTTCCTCTCCGCAGAAATGCTCCACGCGGTCTCCGTAATACAGATGGCCGAGATATCCCTCCTCCGTGACCCCCATCATGTAGGTGGTATTTGCGGTATCCAGCTTGAAAATCTTCTTTTGTTCCTCGAACTGTACAGACATAGTCTTTCCCCCATTCCCCTTTGCTGAATTTTCTTCGGATGTTCCTTTTCCCTGACTGACTCCTCTGCTGTTTCGTTGGAAATCACGGTTCGATTCCCCCAATGCAGCATGGAAGACATACCTGCCGGATCAGCATAATCCGATGATCACTATCCTATTGGATTCTCCCTCAGATAGATATCAATATACCAGTCAGATTATTATATTTTTCATGCAGATTCCATGCCGAATGCTCTTTTTCTTTTATATGTACATCGATCCGGCATACCTCCCCTGTCCATATTAGCCCTTCCATTTATGAACTGGCTGAGGATGTATCCCAAGCCTGTTTTATGCCAGCGCAAAAAGGCCGGGAACGCTCTGTTTCCCGGTCTTTCCTGTTATCTTCCATCTGCCCAGCCGCGAATCGCTCCGACCGCCTGTCTCCAGCCGCGAAGATGCTCTTCCCGCACCGTCTCTTCCATAGCGGGAATGAACTCACGGTCCATTTCCTGATTCCGGACCAGCTCCTCCGGATTCTTCCAGAAGCCGACGGCAAGTCCGGCAAGACACGACGCTCCCATTGCCGTGGTCTCCACACAGGCAGGGCGCCGCACCGGCGTTCCGATCATATCTGCCTGGAACTGCATCAGGAAATTGTTCCGGCTCGCGCCGCCGTCCACCTTCAGGGAGGACATGTGAATGCCGGAATCCTGCTCCATCACCTGCAGCACATCACTGGTCTGGAACGCCAGCGATTCCAGGGTCGCGCGGACAATATGGAACTTATTGACACCACGTGTGAGGCCCAGAATGGCTCCTCTTGCATACGGATCCCAATACGGAGCTCCCAGGCCGGTAAACGCCGGAACCACGTAGCATCCGTTGGTGTCAGGAACCCTCGTCGCAAAATATTCCGACTCCGCCGAATCATCCAGAATCTTCACTTCGTCCCGCAGCCACTGAATCGCAGCTCCCGCAACATAGACGGAACCCTCCAGTGCATAAGTGACCCTCCCGTTCAGGCCCCACGCAACGGTAGTCAGAAGGCCGTTTTCCGAGAAAACAGGCTTTTCTCCGACATTCATCAGCATGAAGCAGCCGGTTCCATAGGTATTCTTGGCTTCTCCTGGCGCAAAGCAGGTCTGTCCGAACAGTGCCGCCTGCTGGTCGCCCGCCGCTCCCGAAATCGGAATCGGTCCGCCGAAAAACTCCGGATCCGTCTCCGCGTACACGCAGCTGGACGGCTTCACCTCCGGCAGCATGTTCATCGGAATCCCCAGAATGCCGCACAGCTCCTCATCCCACTGCAGTGTATTAATATTGAAAATCATCGTGCGGGAAGCATTGGAATAATCCGTGACATGAACTTTCCCTTTGGTCAGCTTATGAATCAGCCAGCTGTCCACGGTTCCGAAGCACAGCTCCCCCTTCTCCGCCCGGTCTCTTGCTCCCGGCGTGTTCTCCAGAATCCACCGGATTTTCGTTCCGGAAAAGTAGGGATCGATGATCAGCCCCGTTTTCTTCCGGAAGCAATCCACCATGCCCGGGCAGTTCTTCAGCTGCTCCGCATAATCCGCAGTACGCCTGCACTGCCATACGATTGCAGGGCCGATCGGCTGACCGGTCTTCCGATCCCAGACAATCGTTGTCTCGCGCTGATTGGCAATGCCGATCGCCGCAATGTCCCGGTACGACGCCCCGATCTTCTGCATGGCCTCGCGGGCAACCGAAAGCTGACTCTGCCAGATTTCATTCGCATCGTGCTCCACCCAGCCCGGATGCGGAAAATACTGAGGGAACTCCTTCTGCGCCAGACTGCAGATGTTCCCTTCCTTGTCAAACAGAAGGCACCGGTTGCTGGTCGTCCCCGCATCCAGCGCCATAATATACTTTGCCATACCCTTTTCCCCGTTTTTCGTTTTCATTCGCCGCAGCCGGTCCGGAATCCGGTCCTACAGCTTTCGGTACAACTCCCGATATGCTTTTTCTTCTGCCTTTCACGGCAGGCTGGCTCCGCTTTCTTCCTATTCCGGATCAGGACGGAACGATTACATTGTACGACAGATTCTGTCTTCCCCACAGACTGTTTCTGCCGCACTTCCTGATTAAGCTGCCTGCAGAGCTTTCTGTTCGCCTGATTTTACACTCTTATACCTCGCATTCGGACAGAATCCGCATGACGTCAGCTCCTTGCCGCAATATCTCTGGTCGCAATGACATTGACGCCGGTTCCCGCCACGTTCTCAATCAGGACATCACCGCGCTTCTTCGGTGCCGCTGCCACCGTGCGGTTAATCTCCTTCATGACATCGAAAATCCTGTCCTTTGGAATATCCGACGCGGTCTTGCAGGAAATCCGCTCCTTGTCTCCGCCGGTAATGGCAATCGTTGACGTCACGATTCTGGTCGGATTCGTCACTTCCTTGCGCGCATAGAGATCTCCCCTCGGGCAGGTATTGCCTGCAACCGAAACCACCTCCGCGCCTTCCATCGTGACCGTCAGCTGACATCCCATCGGGCATCCGATGCAGGTTAAAAATCTCTCTTCCACCTTACTTTGCCCCCTCTTCTTCAATGCAGATCGTGATCTCCCTCACATCGCTTCGCGCTTCCAGCTCGGCCTTCTGCAGAATAATCTGCTCCATTTCGCCGGGAGCCAGAATCCGTTTCGGATAGCTCTTCACCCTGTCCTGCCCGTAATAAACGCAGACCGCCGCATTCCGGTAGACCGCTCCCACACGGAAGCGTACCGTCAGATTGTCCGGCATTCGCGAAGGATCCACGGTGGAAGGAACCGTATAACGGACACCGTCCCTGGCCTTCAGGGCAATGACTCTTCCGCTCTCCTCTCCGAGTTCTCCCTGAACATACTCCGCCGCATTCTGCCCCGCGCGCTCCGCCTCTTCCGAAACGAAGTCCACGAGATCATGTACGTGCAGAACGTTTCCGCAGGCAAAAACACCGGGGATGCTGGTCTCCATGCTCTCGTTGACAACGGGGCCGTTCGTAACCGCGTTGATTTCCACCCCGGCGGAGCGGGAAAGCTCATTCTCCGGAATCAGTCCGACGGAGAGAAGAAGCGTATCACAGGTATAGCGCTCCTCCGTTCCAGGAACCGGCTTCCGGTCAGGACCGACCTCCGCAATGGTGACCGCCGTAATATGCTCCTTCCCCTCTATGTCCACCACGGTATGGGAAAGCTTCAGCGGGATTCCGAAATCGTCCAGACACTGGACAATGTTGCGCTTCAGACCACCCGAATACGGCATCAGCTCCGCAACGACCTTCACCTTCGCGCCTTCCAGCGTCATCCGCCTTGCCATGATCAGTCCGATGTCACCGGATCCCAGAATGACAACCTCGCGTCCCGGCATATAGCCCTCGATGTTCACCAGGCGCTGTGCGGTTCCCGCAGAGAAAATTCCCGCGGGCCGATATCCCGGAATATTCAGGGCGCCTCTCGGTCTCTCCCGGCATCCCATCGCAAGGATGACGGCTCCCGCCTGAATCTGAAGGATTCCCTCCTCCCGGTTCATCGCGGTCACCACGCGGTCCTTCGAAATGTCCATGACCATCGTGCCCAGCCTGTACTCGATTCCGAGTTCCC
>DAIMKA010000129.1:0-3793 GCA_036721955.1 Lachnospiraceae bacterium
GGAGAGTCATAATCTGCCTTTGCCCATTGCAGGGCAGGATTCGGAGTGGGGGCAATGGTCAGAGTTTCATCCTCCAGATGAATGCCGCACACGCCGCCGAACAGCCAGCCGCAGATGGCGCCGTAGGAATAATGGTTCAGGGAATCATGGGGCTTCCCCTCCGCATCCACGCCCAGCCATGTCTCCCAGACCGTGGTGGCCCCCTTCCGGACCTCATAGAGCCAGCCCGGCGCGGTATCCTGCAGGAGCAGCCTGTAAGCGGTATCTCCGTAGCCATACCTTGCCAGTACGCCGCACAGGAACGGCGTGGAGAGGAACCCGGTGTTCAGATGGTATCCGTTCTCCACCACAAGGCGGTTCAATTCGGCTGCGCTTTCCCTTGCGCATTCCCCGGTCAGCAGTCCGAACTCGATGGGGCGCACATACTCGCACTGCCGGTTTCCGGTGATCTTTCCATCCTTCACGAAGAAATCACGGTACGCCAGCGTTGCCTTTTCTGCCGTGTCACGATACTGCGCGGCATCGTCCGCCTTCCCCAGGGTCTTTGCGATCTCAGCCAGCAGCCGGCCGGAGTAGGCCAGATAAGCGGTTCCTACGCTCTTGCACGGGCTCTGCATGGCCTGCATCGGACTGATCCCCGGCTCGCACCACTCGCCGTAATCCAGGCCGTTCAGCACCGTATATTTGGCGTATGCGCCGCTGCACTGCTCCTCTGTGGTCTGCTGCGCACGGCCCAGCAGGAAACCGTACCATTTCTGCATCATCTCGTAGTTGTCCGCCAGAATCCTGCAGTCTCCGGTTCGTTTGTAAAGAGCATACGGCACAAGAATCGCGGCATCGCCCCAGCCCGCTGACATACAGAGCATCGGGGTCATGAAGCCGGGCACGCCATTCGGCGGCGCAATGTTTGCCATGCGGCCATCCGGGTACTGATTCAGGCGGCACTCCGCCAGCCATTTTTCCACCACCGGATAGCAGTCCATCAGGGTCAGTCCGGTCTCGATGAAAACGCCCATATCTCCCGTCCAGCCGGCGCGCTCACGGGTAGGACAGTCGGTGGGAATATCACAGAAGTTTCCCTTCTGGCTCCATACGCTGTTTTTTACCAGCTGATTCACATCGGCATTGCTGCATTCAAAGGTTCCGGTGACCGGCATCTCCGAATAGACGGCGTGAGCGGTAAACTCTGCACCGGACAGGTCGATTCCGGTCTCCACCTTTGCGTAGCGGAAGCCCATAATGGTAAAGCTCGGTTTGTAGTGGTTCACGCCTTCTTTGCAGACAAGCTCCAGAAGCTGCGCTGTGCCGCCCTCCTGATGGCGATTGCGGTCCTGGAAATTCTCCTGCGTAAAGTTGCCGTTCTCATCCAGTGCTTCGCCGCACAGCAGCCTGATTCTCTGCCCTGCGTGGGCGGTCAGCTTCATCTCCACATATCCGGCCAGATTCTGCCCGAAGTCCAGCACGGTTTCACCGCCCGGGGTGCGGATCATTTTGCCGGTAAAAGTTTCCTGCTCCCGGATGGGCACCGTGTTCATGCCGGTGACGGGCAGGGTGTTCGGCTCGGTTTTTACGCCGTGCCAGCCGGAAAGCGCACCTTCCAGCCTGGCATCGTACACTTCTCCCTGCTGCATATCGTTCTGGCGGATGGGGCCGCACTGGGTGGCCTCCATGCTGCTGTCCGAGACGCAGACCGCTCTGCCATCCACCTCCAGCTGGAACAGAACTGCCACCTCGCTGCCGAACAGATTCCGGTCACCGCCAACACCTGTAGTGCTGCGGTACCAGCCATCGCCCAGGGCAAGGAGCAGTTCATTTTCACCCTCCCGCACAAGGTCCGTCACATCGTAGGTCTGTGCGCCCAGATGCTTGTTCGCAGTAAAGCTGCCGGGAGCCAGCACCATATCGCCGACCCGCCTGCCGTTCAGCCATGCCACATACAGGCCCCTGGCGGTAATGTACAGCCGCTTGCTCTTGCCTGCCGGAGCGGTGAACGCCTTGCGCAGATAGCTGGCCGGACGATGCGGCTGATAAGGTCTGGCCGTGCCCTTTCCGGCAGCTTCCAGCGCGGCCTGCTTCCGTTCCCAGTTGGGCTTTGCAAAGGCGTTGATGGCATCCGTGCAGTCGATTTCCGGCTCTTCTGTCTCCGGGCAGACCCACGCGCCCTGCCAATCCGCAGCGGACAGACCCGTTTCAAAAGCAGTCTCATTCCATGTGCCCGGCTGATCGTTTTCATCCCACAGGCGGATGCGCCACTGCCCCTGCGTCCTGGCAGGAACTGCCACCGGCGTTTCCGCGTGCATCGCGGAACCGGACACCTTCCCGCTCTTCCAGAGCGTTTCCGCTCCGGCAGTCACTTCAATTTCATATGCCGTCTGGCGCACGCCCTCGATGCACTGCCACGATAAAAACAGCGTTCCGGAATCCATGCCGAGAGGCCGGATCAGGTGATTCGTTTTCAGACCAATTGCCTGCATGATCGCACTCCTTTTCTATTTGATCTTACGTTTCAGTTTTATTATAGGAGAACCCCTTCCGGACGGCGGTGCAAAAATTTGCGTAATCAGACAAAAAATCGTGCTGTTTGCGCCTTTTTTCCTGCTCTTTTCCCGTCAGTTTTCTGTTCCCGCAATTGATATCCGGAAGAGAAAAGAATAACATAAGAGACCGGACATCATTGAAATCCGCGGCCTTTCCGGGAACCGGGCCGTTTCCCCGATCAGGACACTTTTATACGTCGCTAAGGCAAAATCCGCGAAGGCGGTTTTGCCGAATGCGGCAGCCGGCGGGACCGGCGGGCCCACCGGGGCGAAACTGGCGCAGGCAGGAAAGGACGTGACGCTCATCGCGCGCGGAAAGAGCCTCGCCGCTTTACAGGAAAACGGCATCACCATTCGTCATCTCTGGGACGGCGAAACGGTGCAGGTTCCGGTCCGGGCCTGCACGTCGGACGATTATCTTGCGCTTCCCGAAGAAAAGAAGGCAGACGTCATTCTCGTCTGCGTGAAGGGCTACTCTCTGGATTCCATCCTGCCTTTTCTTCAGAAGGCCGTCCGTCCGGGAACCATCGTTCTTCCGGTTCTCAACATCTACGGCACCGGCGCAAAGCTTCAGGAGAAGCTCCCGGAGGCGGACGTGCTGGATGGCTGCATCTATGTCTCCGCCGCGCAGGAGGCTCCCGGCGTTCTGGTTCAGCACGGACCCATTCACCGCATTGTCTTCGGCCCCAGGAACCATCAGGTCCAGAGTCCTGCCTATCTGCAGATTGCAGAGGATCTCAGGGACAGCGGCATTTCCGGCGAGCTCTCCGACAACATCCAGCGGGATGCTCTGGAGAAATTCTCCTACGTCTCTCCCATCGGAGCCGCCGGTCTGTACTGCAATGCCGTCGCCGGCGATTTCCAGAAGGAGGGTCCCGCCCGTGAGCTCTTCATCCGCATGATCCGTGAGGTTTCCGCACTCGCCGACGCCATGGGCTGCCCGTTTGAGAAGGACTACGTTCCCGTGAACCTGGAAATTCTCTCCCACCTGTCCGCAGACGCCACTACCTCCATGCAGCGCGACGTCATGGCAGGCCATCCGTCCGAAATCGACGGACTCGTTCTCGAGGTCGTCCGGATGGGACACCGGTGGAACGTTCCGGTCCCCGCCTATGAAATGGTGGCAGCTGAACTGAAAAAGCGGGGCGTATGCTGACACCCGAAGATCCCGGGCGGCATCTTCTTTTGTTGAAAGCGAATCGCTTCGCCATTCACCTTGCGTATCGGAGGACCCGCCTGCGCGGATTTCTCCCAAT
>DAIMKA010000129.1:3871-5836 GCA_036721955.1 Lachnospiraceae bacterium
GGCGTCCGCAATTCCCGATGCTCCTTTGGAATCCGGAGAGTACTGTGCACCGTCCTTTTCACACTGGCACTCGCCGTGCTCGGAACGCTCCTTCCTGCGGGCTCGTCTTCGGTACAGGCCATGCACAACGGCAAAACCGTCATCGTTCTGGATCCCGGTCACGGCGGATCCGACATCGGCGCCAACTACGCCCCCTTCGTGGAGAAGGCAATGACGCTGTGCACCTCGATTTATCTCTACCAGGAGCTCCAGCAGTACGACAACGTGGAGGTTTATCTCACCCGCACGGAGGATAAGGATGTCTCCCTGGCGGAACGCGTGGATTTCGCGCATTCCGTAAACGCCGATTTCCTCCTCAGTCTCCACTTCAACGCGGCGGGAACCGGCGAGGTGACGAAAGGCTCCATGATTCTTCCCTCCGCATTCGGGAGCCTGTACTCTCAGGAGTGCTCCTTTGGCCTTCTGAATCTCCAGCAGCTCTCCGCACTCGGACTCGAAAACCACGGCTTCTGGACCAGACTCGGCCGCACCGGTGCGGATTACTACGGCATCATCCGGCGCTCCACCAATTACAACATGCCCGCCGTCATCACCGAGCACTGCTTCGTGGACAATGCGGACGACCGCAAATTCCTCGCCCAGCCTGACTCCTACCAGAAGCTGGCCCACGCGGACGCCACCGCCCTCGCCCAGTACCTGCACCTGAAGTCATCGGCTCTCGGTGTCGACTACTCCGGCTATGCAAGACCGGTCATCCAGACACCTCCTGCCGGTGTTCCGGTGCTCCTCAATCCGATTCCGTAATGCCTTCCGAAACCTTCAGAAAATACCCGATATTCAAAAGACTGTGAAGAAGTGAATCCCTCACTTCCTCACAGTCTTCTTTTCCGGCAGAACCTGTCCGCTCTGCCTCTCATTCAAGCTTTCTTTTAATCCCTCTGCGCCCGCAGCGTGAAAAAATACCGTCCGATTTCATCCAGTTCGATTTCCAGAACCTCGGCCGATCTGCTGATATCCAGCGCGTCAAAGTTGGATTTCCCCTGAAACACCTTCGAGATATAATTCGGACTCCGTCCAATGGCCCTGGCAAAGGCTCCTTCCGTGCCGAAATATTCACGAATTGCGCCGCGCAGCTTGGCATAATCAAAGATAGACTGACTTGGTCTCATGTGTAATCCCCTTTTCACCCAAATGATTACAAGAATATCTTCTGAAGCCATAGATTAAGAAACTATGCAAAAATAATGATAGTTTAGTTAATCTGAACTGTCAAGAACAGCAGTTCATCTATTCTGAACAATATTTTATCCGTCTGTATTAAATTAGTGGTCTGTGTTACTATTTTTTGCAGGAGGGTGTGTCATGATCTCAAGTGAAAATTCATCGGAACGACTAAATCTGCTTATGAGGGAAAGAGGAATGACTCCCACTGAGTTCGCACTCGCCCTCGGTGTCCCCAAATCTTCCGTCTCCAACTATCTCAATGGAAAATCCATGATGCGGCTCAAACGCGCCGAGGCTCTTGCGCCCAAACTGGGCGTGAATCCGGAGTGGCTCCTTGGCTGCGATGTTCCGCGGACGCCAGTCCCTTCAGAGAGCGCTTCCTGGCAGGGAGCCTTTGCAGACAAGGGCATCCTTTCCGGAGCCGCTTCTGCCTTCGCGGAGAATGCCGGCCTCACTCCCAATGACCGCGCCGTCATTGACGCCTACCTGAAGGCACCGGAGAACATTCAGAAGGCCATCCGGACGCTCCTGAATCTCTCCTGATTGCTTCCTGGCCTTTGGAAAAGGGGCCGATGAAAATTGCCGGCTGTTCCGCACCTTTGAATATTCTTTTCGGCGGACATCCCTGCCGAAAGAAAAAAGATGGCATCCGCCATCTTTTTTTGTTGCTGTATGTGTCACTGCACATCCAGCGCCTTGTGTTCAATTTTCTTCCAGCCGAGGGCCGGGAAGAAGCACGCC
>DAIMKA010000130.1:0-2777 GCA_036721955.1 Lachnospiraceae bacterium
CCTCCTGATATATGCTTTGTGATGGTACGGACCACCTGGCAGCCAGTCAGGAGATCCGCTTTCGTTTCTGCATGTTTGCTCCAAAGGCTCCCGTGTTTTCCTGCAGTCATTCGTCAGAACAGCTGTCCCGGCAGTTTTTGCTTCTGTTTCGCCGGGAAAGCGGCCTCAAACTGCTCGAAATCCTTCGGATTCCTCTCACAGACAAAATACCCTTCCGGATCCCGATAAGAGCCGGAAATGCCATCCAGAAATCCCGGTATCAGTTCCTTGATGAGAAAATAATCCGCTTCCGGGTCATCGGCATAGCGGATGCCCTTCGTTTTGGCGGGGACAAAACCGGATTTCCCATAAAAGTCAATATTTCCGGTGATTGCGAGTGCTCCCACACCCATGCGTTCTGCCCTTTCCATAGAATAATCGAGCAGCTGTTTTCCGAAGCCCTGCCGTTTGTACGAGGGTGCAATACTGATTGGTCCGAAGGTCATGATTGGAATTTTACGTCCGTCGCTGCAGTCGATCTCCGAGCGCACATAAATAATCTGTCCCATCAGTTCGCCGTCTGCCTCCATGACAAAATCCAGTTCCGGCACAAACGCCGGATCATCCCGAAGGTAGTGCAGAACGTAGTGTTCCAGGCAGCCGGGCCGGTAGACATTCCAGAATGCCTCACGTGTCAGATTTTCAACGTTCCGATAATCGTCTTTGTTTTCAGGACGAATCACGATATTTTTCTTGAACATAATTTTCCCTTTCTCACGGATTGATTGACACACATGCACCACGCCCTGATCTGTTCCATTCCTGACAGACCGGCAATGCAGGTGCTCAAACTCTCTTATCGCCGGACTCGGCCCGGTCAATAAAACGTTCGATATACGCATCCAGCAGAGAAGACACCGCTTCCTTGTCCTGCGCCTCGTCGTAAACGCTGTAGAGAAGATACATCGGCCCGTAAAATTCCAGTGCCAGCTGCATGGCGCTTTCATCCGAATCTGTCAGCCTGCGGAAGATAGCAGCCATATATTCCAGAGGGCCGCCCGCAATATAATCATGATAGAGCCGTGCCATCTTGGGATCACGATACTGCTCCAGCATCAGCATCCTGCGAAAATTGGAGGGAAACGGCTCCTTTGTCCAATAGTCAAACTGCGCCATGCTGTATGCATGGATTTTTGACATTGCCGTGTGAATATCATCATCTGCAAAGCCGTCCTGCTCCGTTTCCGGCATTTCGTATTCCGCAGCACGCTCATAGTCCATTCGGTTCATCCGCTCCACGATCTTGTCCAGGATCTCCCGCTTGCCGGCGTAGTGCTTGTAAAGGGCGGCTTTTGTAAGTCCAAGCTTCCCGGCAATGTCACTCATGGAGGTCCCCGGATACCCGTTTTCCGCAAATAATTCCAGCGCCGTTTCCAAAATCCGTTCTTTTGTGTCCGCAGCCATCATCCATTCCCGCCTTCCTCCGCTCTTATATTTTAGTAACAGATTGGTAACTTCCATTATGGTTACCCTTCGGTTACTTGTCAAGCCGGGAATCCACGGATTTCAATATTCATTTCAGTACCGGCCGTGCGGTATAATGGATTTCAGAATGAAAATACAGGAAGCAATCAAAAATGACATAACCGAAAAATCGTCCGTCTCCACTGCCGCTCCTTCCGCGGTTGCCGGAATCATTATGGAGTGCAATCCGTTTCATGACGGGCACCGCTACATTCTGCAGGAGGCCCGCCGCATCACGAATGCACGGGCCGTCATTGCCGTCATAAGCGGAGACTTCGCACAGCGCGGCATTCCCACCGTATTTTCCAAAGAGGAGCGTACCCGGTCCATTCTGGAGGCCGGTGCCGATCTTGTTCTGGAGCTGCCGGTCTGCTGCGCCGTTTCCGGAGCGGAATATTTTGCCCGCGGCGGCGTGCAGATTCTGGCCCGGACTCATGTCGTGACCGATCTTGTCTTCGGTTCCGAAAGCGGAGACTCCGCTTCTCTTCTTCGTCAGGCGGACTTTCTTCTGCATGAGCCGGAAGATTTCCGGGAACTCCTGCACGAATATACGGCCAGCGGGCTTACGTTCCCGCAGGCAAGAACCCGGGCCGCCCGGGAATGCTCCGCCCATCTTCTCCTCTCCGATACCGCCAATGATGTTCTCGGTACCGAATACGTCAGGAATCTCCTTGCAGCCGGGCAAGGCGGAAAGCCTCTTTTCCGTTTCCATCCGGTCCGCCGGATCACCACGAAATCCGCAACAACGCTCCGGCAGGAGATGCAGGAGAGCCACCCGGATTCCGGAATCTTCGCGGATGATTTCTCCGGACTCCTTCTCGGAAAGCTCCTCTCCATTGACGCCGATCCGGACCGGACATTCTCGGATTATGCCGATATTTCCGCAGATCTTTCCAACCGGATCCACCGGCTCCTCCCCTCATATCTGTCGTGGACGCAGTTCTGCGGCCTTCTGAAAACAAGGAATCAGACCTATGCCGGAATCAGCCGCGCCCTGACGCACATTCTGCTGGATATGACGGCGGATTATCTGGATCTCTGCCGGCCTTCCTGCGTGCGGGTTCTCGGCTGCCGGAGGGAGGCGCTCCCTCTTCTCGGAGAGATTCAGAAGAACTTTGCAAAATATGCTCCCTGCGGGGATCCTCTTCACGGGGACGGACTGCTCCTGATCACCGGAAAAAAAGACGCGGACCGCCTCGCCGCGCTGCCCGGCTCTGCCCCTGCCCGGAAGAGCCTTGCGCTGGATCTACATGCTTCGCTCACCTATGATCTGG
>DAIMKA010000130.1:2787-3024 GCA_036721955.1 Lachnospiraceae bacterium
ATGCACGCAGTGCGTTTGCTCCAGGCAGGAGGAAGCGGCATCAGCCGTTTTCGAGTGCCGCGAGGAGAATTTCGCGGACCCAGGAGAATTTCGCGAAGGCGAATTCTCTCTGGGTACAGAGTGCCGCTTGCGGCACTCTAAACAGGAGAAGCTGCCATCAGGCAGCTTCGAGTGTAGCGGTTTCTCCGATGCGGGAGCAAAACGCGCAGCGTTTTGCTCCAAACAGGAGAACGTGAC
>DAIMKA010000130.1:3034-4371 GCA_036721955.1 Lachnospiraceae bacterium
CCCAGGAGAATTTCGCGAAGGCGAATTCTCCGACGCGGGAGCAAGGCACAATTGTGCCTTGCTCCTAGCAGGAAGATTTGCCATCAGGCAAATCTGAGTGCGCTATTCCGCTTCATCCACTCCCGCGTAGTAGTTCTCTCCCAGCTTCCTCTCTCCGATCTGCACCGTGCCCTGCCAGATCTCAAGGCTCGTCTCATAGTGGAGCTCGCCCACCTTCTCCGATACCGGAACATACTGCCGTCCCTGAAGGAGCTCCGCCCCGCCGTCCGCGACGGCCGCAACCTCGAACAGCTTCGCATCGTCATCGTATCCCGCCAGCAGGACCACCGGGACCTCATACGGATTCTCGAAGCGAAAATCCATCGTCCCCCACGAAACCGCGGCATCCAGTCCGCCCGGCACATATGGAACAAGGAGCGAGTGCGGGGAGCGCTCCAGAACTTCCAGGCCGGACTGAAGGCACAGATTGTAGAGCATCGAGGAAATTTCGCAGATTCCCCCGCCGAGTCCCTGGACCATCTTCCCGCCCATGATCACCGGGGCCTCCACGTAGCCGTTTTCCTTCGTGCGCTCTCCGATTCTCTTGTTATAGGAAAACTCCTCTCCCGCTGGAACCACCGCGCCGTTCAGACGCGCCGCGGCTTTCTTCGCATTGTACTCGCTTCCGGAATTGGACGGATACGGCGCCGCGAACCAGGAGATGACAAGTCCTGCAGTGGAAAGCTCTGTGTCACCAGCTTCCACCCGGACATCCGATGTCTCCCCGGAAGATGGCGCCGGGGAAGCAGAAACCTTCCCCGAAGACTGCTCTGACGGAGCAGAAGTTTCCGCAGCCGTGCTGACGCGGATCCCGGCTTTCCCGGCGGATTTCTCCGGCATTTCCTCCAGAAGAGTCTGCAGAAGCCTTTCCTCCGCGGAGAGCTCGCGGACAACCTGCGGCTCTTCTTCCGGCTCCTGCTCCGCTTTCTCCCTCTCTTCTCTTCCTGTCTTTTCGTTTTCCTCCTGCTCTCCTGCAATCCGTTCCTGCTCCAGCGCGGCTTCCCTCCGAAGATAAACACGGCATCCGATCCCGATCGCAGCGATCGCCAAAACAGCGGCCACGACAACTGCCGTGCCCGCTGCTTTCTTCCGGAATTTCGAAGAGCGCAACTTCTTCCGTATTCTCCCGGGAATGATTTTCTTCAAAAGCTTCTTCACAAAGCCTTTCAGAAGTTTTCCCCAATTCTTCTTTTTCAGAGCCGTTTCTCCCATCTTCGTCCGGATCCGCAGTCATTCGCTTCTCCCGGACGGGCCACAGACTGATTCCAGTGGCTCCCGGTTCCCCGGTCACTCCTTCG
>DAIMKA010000130.1:4381-5791 GCA_036721955.1 Lachnospiraceae bacterium
GCAGCGGATTCCTTCGCAGCCTCACTCTTCGCCGCGGCCGCCTTTGCAGCCTCACTGTTTGCCGCAGGCTTCATTCCCGCCGCGCGGAAGAGAAGCTCCTGCGCCTTGTCCTTCGGAACCACAATTCCCTGTCCGTTCGGATTGATGATGAGTCCCTCGATGCCGCCCGCAATGAAGCGGAGGAGGTTCTTGTACTCGAAACCGACCGGGCGCATGTCCGTCTTCGCGAACTTCTTGCTGTACTCAAAGAGATCCGTGAAGATGGGAAGATACATCTTCTCATTCACCTTGACCGCCGGGAACTGGACCTGCTTCGCAGAACGCTGATTCTCCGGAAGCTTCTCCAGCTGCTCGGGAGTGACGTCACTCACACGGGAGGGAATGATGTAGCGTCCCGAAGGAATCAGCGCCATCATGCGCTCTGTCTTCTTCTTAATGATCTCTTCCCGCTTCTCATATTTCACAGGCCAGCGCATCTCGGAGACATAATCCGTCATGGCAAAGGCCAGCGCCGGGTTGGACGGCGGGGTCTTCTTCGGATCACTGTTCCAGTCCATCGGCGCGGAAATCTCACTCCGCTTCACGATACCCTTGTACCAGCCGTTGTCCACCACGATGTTCTCCGCACCGATGTAGTACAGATAGTCAAAAAGAGCAATCGGCTTCGCGCCGTTCTCCGCGGCGGGCGCTTCCTCGCCGTCCCGCTCCACAACCGTGACATCGCGGAACTGCGCCTTGTAGAGCTCCACGGCCTTCTCCGCGCGCTCCTTTTCCAGATAAACCGGAACAAACCCGCCGTCAATCAGCGGATACCCGGTTCTCTTGTCGTACAGCACATAGAACTTCTCCGCCTTGTGAATCCGGTTCAGAAATTCGTTGTACACCACACGGTGATTCTTCTCATAATTCGTAAGCGCTGCCTTCCGGTTGAACAGCGTCATGGTCAGCTGCAGGAACAAAAGCTCCTGCACGGAGAGATCCGCCACCTGTTCGGGTGTCAGATCCGGTTCGAACACAAGCGGTCCGATCTCGTCCTTGCGCTCCGGGGTCAGAGGATCCTCCGCCTCCGTCTTGTTATCCTTGATATTGAGGATATTCAGGCGCGGAACCGTCGGCCAGGGCTCGTTCTCATGTGCCTTCTTCTGCGCATCCACCTGATTCCGGTGCTCCTGCGCCTTCTGCTCCTCCAGGATTTTCTCCTGCTGTGCAGCGCGGTTTTTTCCGCCAAACAAATCTTTCAGTCCCATCTCATACCTCATCATGCCGCAGCTTTTCTGCGGCATCCATTTTTATACCTCACTGAGGCAAAATCCGCGATATCAGAGAGAATTTCGCGAAGGCGAATTCTCTCTGTATACAGAGTGCCGCCAAGCGGCACTCTAAGCAGGAGAAGATGTCATCAGACATCTT
>DAIMKA010000131.1:0-5786 GCA_036721955.1 Lachnospiraceae bacterium
GATCCCCTACAGCAGCGGGTGTCAGGAGGCCGGCACCTCGACGAATACCGAAAGGGATCCGATCCTCTGCAGCGGCGAGCAACAGCGGAAACATCCTATACGAATAGAGTCTGCATCAGAATCATGTACAGAATGGTCCCCGAGGCCATGGAAATCAGCATATTTTTCTTCCAGAGAAAGGTTGCAGCTACAACCGCAACCGCAATCATTTCCGGGATGCCATAGGTTCCACCCGCGGAAAATGAAATGTCCCGGAGGCAGTACACCACCAGGAGACCAAATACCGCGGGCGCGAGATATTTGCCCAGATACGCAACAAACGGCGGAGTCTTTCTTCCGGCCGGAAATATAATATAAGGAAGAAACCGGGTCAGCACGGTTGCCAGTACCGCTGCGCCGATGGTAACTGCCTGCTGAAGCTGTGTCATTTCACTCATGAAGCTCCTTTCCGCCGCAGCCTGTCTGCTGCGTTTCTATCTCTCCGATTTTCAAAATAAAATGATATTCCCCTGCAATGGGGCAGAAGCCATCTGTATCATCCTTTTCCCTGGTCTTCCCCCGAATCGGATTCCATTTTTTTCTTTTTTTCCAGAAAAGGCCGCAGAACCGTCAGTGATGCGAGGATAGTGATCATCGCGGGAATGATAAAACGGTCCGCCCCGAAAAGCACAAGGCACACCAGCGATCCCAATACGCCGATGCATTCCGCGAGGTGACCACTGCCCCGATCCTTCACCCACTGGTTCATGAAAATGGTCACAAACATCGCGGTCATGACAAAATCCAAGCCACGGGTATTGAACGTGATTTTCGATCCGAACAGCGCCCCCAGCGCCGCCCCTGCTACCCAATAAATCTGATCGAGAAGCGATACCCAAAAATAAAACCAACCGCGGTCCGTCCCCGCCGGAATCTCTGCGGAGTAGTTCACAGCAAAGGTCTCGTCACTGGTGGTATAGATCAGATACCATTTCTTCCAGCCGGTTCCCTTGTAGCGGTCCAGCATGGAAATCCCGTAAAACAGGTGCCTTGCGCCCACCATCAGTGCGGTCATGAAGCAGACCAGCGGCTGAAACGGAGAAAGAAGAATGGAAACCAGCAGAAATTCCATGGATCCGGTATAAACGACAATTGCCGTCAGAATCGGATAATAAATGGGGAAACCGCTGGTCACCATCAGGATGCCGTATGTCATTCCGAGGAACAGATAACCGGCCATGACCGGAACAGTCAATGGAAAAGCCGTGCGAAGCGCGGTTCCAATTTTTCCCCTGTGATTCGATGATTTCTGTGTCAAAACGGTTTCTTTTTTCATTTCTCTCATAACCGGCCGCTTTATTCCTACTGTTTTAGTATGCTATGTGGTATATGAGTGTAACACGTCTCCCGCTGTTCTTCCAGATAATTTTAGACCGCAGACAACTTGCAGATTGCATCGCATTCCTGTTTTTCATGAGATTTTCTGTTTCCTCCTGCCCATAAATTCTTTCTCCGATTGCATCCGCAGGAAACAACCGATACAATAATGACGCTGCCTCAGAATCTCTGCGGCAGCGTCATTATCCGGTATATTTCAAGGTGCATGCCTTCCGGCAAGGGGATCATCCGCCATAATAAGTTTGTTTCAGGCGGATCCCCCGCATTCGGTCGCCGGTGCAGCATCCAGGAAAGGAATTTCTATGATCAAAACCTTTGCTATCATCTGCTTCATCGCCATGTACGTCGTCATGGTCATCAAGACCGAGTGGCGCACCTGGACGGCCATGGCGGTTGCCGCCCTGTTCATCGTGTTCGGAGTTCTGCCGGTCGGCAGCATTTTCGGCGCCGTTGACTGGAATGTGCTTCTGATGATTTCCGGCACCATGATTCTCGTAGACTACTTTATCGAATCGAAAATGCCGAACCGCATCGCCGACATTCTGCTGGATAAATCCAGGAATGTCATGTGGGTTGCCGTTTTCATGTCCCTGTTCTCCGGAGCGGTTTCCGCCTTCATCGACAACGTCGCAACCGTCCTTATGATCGCGCCGGTCGGCCTTGCCATCTGCAGGAAGCTGAAGATCAATCCGGTTCCCATGCTCCTCTCTATCGCGGTCTCCTCCAACCTGCAGGGTGCGGCCACACTGGTCGGTGACACCACCTCCATCATGCTCGGTGCCTACGCAAAGATGGACTTCACGAATTTCTTCTGGATGAACGGACGTCTCGGCATCTTCTTCGCCGTGGAGCTCGGCGCTCTCGCCACCGTCCCCGTCATCATGTTCCTGTTCCGTCATGACACGCAGCCGGTTCACTGCGATGAGAGAACAACGGTCACGGACTATTTTCCTTCGGTCATGCTCCTTGGCGTAGTGGCTGCCCTGATCCTCGCTTCCTTTCTTCCGAACAAGCCCGGGATCACCAACGGCCTGATCTGCTGCATTTTCGCCATCATCACGGCGGCCCGGCATCTGCTCCGCACCCATCGTGCCGAAGGCTTCCGGCATGCCCTGGGTCAGTTCGACTACCAGACCGTGCTGATGCTGATCTCCATTTTCATCGTGATCGGAGGCCTGGAACAGGTCGGCGTCATTGACGATCTCTCCGGTATCATTGCTTCCTTCGGCAGGGGCAACCTCTTCCTTCTGTACACGATCATCGTCTGGGGATCGGTCATCATCTCCGCCTTCATCGACAACATTCCCTACGTGGCAACCATGCTCCCCGTAATCCGCGCGGTTTCGCTCTCGATGGGAATCGAGCCGTACCTGCTCTATTTCGGTCTGCTCACCGGCGCGACGCTCGGCGGCAACCTGACGCCGGTCGGTGCTTCTGCCAACATCGCGGCAACCGGCATTCTGAAAAAGGAAGGCTGGCAGGTCAGCTTCCAGGATTTCATGAAAATCGGCGTTCCGTTCACACTCACCGCGGTAACGGTCGGTTATGTCTTCCTGTGGCTGGTGTGGAGGTAAGGGCGGACGGCAGCATGGCAGTCCCGCACTGACATTTTACGCAGACAGAATCTCTCCAATGTCTCCCTGCAGGCAGATGGACTGTCTCCGAATCTCCTGCGGCGCGAGCGCTTCTTTCTGGTTCAGGCAGGCATAGGTGGCCTCCGGATTTTCCATCGTCATCTGCCAGAACGGATATTTGATGATGCCCGGCGTATTATAGCCAACACCCAGCTCCAGGAGCAGAATTTTCAGTCCTTTGTGACGCCGGAGGAAATCCGAATAGCGGTCCGCCGCCGTGTGCCACCCGGCATCTTCCACAAAGGTCTGATCCGCCCGCAGATTCATGCTCATCGGTTTGCCGCAGACCGGGCAATGGGGGATCAGGCTCTTCGGAACGGTCATTTGTAAAGTTCCATTCTCCGGCAGTGTCAGCTTCCCGTCTTCCCCGATCTCAAAACCCTGTGCCTTCACCATTTCACGCACCATGGATTCATTGTCATAGGTTCTGGAATGGCAGGGCACACTGCATTGAATCAGCCCGTAATCTCCCTGTGTATAGAACAGGCGGTGTTTGTCAAAACCGGCCTTCTGAAAGCAGTGATCCACATTGGTGGTCAGGACGAAATAATCCTTGTCCCGGACCAGCCGATACAGGGTGTCATAAACCGGTTTCGGGGCATCCATGTAGCGGTTGATGTAGATGTAGCGGCTCCAGAACCCCCAGTATTCCTCCAGCGTCTCATAGGGATGAAAACCGCCGGAGTACATATCCGTGAAGCCGTATTTCTCCCGGAAATCACGAAAATACGTTTCAAACCGCTCCCCGGAATAATCAAAGCCCGCCGATGCGGAAAGTCCCGCACCTGCCCCGATCAATACCGCATCCGCCTGGTCCAGTGCTTCCTTCAGTCTCTCCATCATTTCTTTCGTATCCTCCCATTCAGCAGGTCATCGTAGATTTTCCTGTCACTGTCCTTGTAAACGTTGAAGATCACTCTCTGAACGGTTGCCGCCGGATGCTGATCCAGCCACTCCCGCACCGTTTTCACCGCAATCTCCGCTGCCTTGTCCTGCGGGAGCCCTTTTTCTGCCGCAAGATCCAGGCAGGAACGATAGCAGGATGCCAGCTGATCCTTATGAATCTGCCGGAGCGGTCCCATGACAATCGGCCCCACGGTATGCAGAACATACCTCGCCGGGAGATTGTATCCGGAAGTGATCTTCGCCTGTCCGGTCGGCTCTTCATGCCCCTGCCTTTCGATGATTCTGGCGCACTCCAGCCGCATTCCGGTTCCCGCCATGGTATGCTCCATGTTGTCGATGCAGCTGTGATTCGGCTGATAGCAGCCCGTCATCCCGCTGTTCGCCGCATTCACAATCGCATCCGCCTTCAGCGTTGTGATATCCCCCTGCCAGAGAAAAAGGCGCGGATCCAGTCGGACCGGTGTGAGCGCATCACTGTCCGTAATTCCCTTTTCCCGTGTCATTTCCCGGAGGAATTCACTCTCCACCCGCTGAAACTCCGCAGTGGTTTCTCCCGGCATCCGGACATTGAACAGCCCCCGCAGCAGATGCCACTGCTGCTCCCGGTCCTCCGGAACCGCAAGCTCCGCATATTCCGGCATTTCCTTCTGCAGCTGGCGGATCAGCCACACTCTTCTCTCATCCTGCGTCATAGTATTATGCCTCCCTTTCCTGGCAAATTTCAGAGCTTTTCCACTGCTTTCACAGGGCAGCTTTCATAGCAGGCCCCGCAGTGAAGGCAGTGCTCCGGCTCGATCCGATAAGGCTTCCCCGGAGTGATGCACTTCTGCGGACAGTTTCGCAGACAGGTTCCGCATCCGATGCAGCGGTCCGGAACGATTGTATACCCCTTTTCTTCTGCGTGGGCGCTCCCCACGGAATAGGTTTCCCGGAAGATCGGATTGACACCGAGGTTAAAATATTCCACGGAAAAATTTCTGATTTCGAATATGATTCCGATGTTCCTGGTTTCTCCCGGATAGACATTGGCAAGGTACGGCTGTTCCTCGAAAATCGTACGGATTTTCTCCTGCTGCTCTTCCTCCGGAGCCGCAACCGCTCTCCCGGAGAGCCGGATCATCTCCTTGAATCTGGTGTAGGCAAGGATCTGCACCCTTCCGTCTCTTTGAAGTTCCTTGCAGAAAGCCTTCCCCCTTGCAGTGAAAAAGTACAGGCCGTCCGGTTCATAATGAACGGCACTGATGCACCGGATCTGCGGCGCACCGTTCTCATCCACAGTGGCAAACGACAGCACACCGCAGAGTCTTAACTTCTGCAGACAAATTTCAGCGTTCATGTTCTCTCCATTTTTGTTAGTCAATTTCTTTCCAGCACTGCGGATCCGCCGCGTAGAAGTTTCCGTCTTTGCCGCTGGCAACCGCAGGGCAGCCACGGCAGAAAGCCAGAAGCTCACATCTGCTGCACTTCTCGAACTTCGTATAGTCCCGGTACTGTTCCATCTGGCACACCCAGACATCCGCAAGACGGTCAGTGAAAACATTTGCCACCCTGCTGTTCTGCACCCGCCTGCAGGCATAGACATCACCGGTCGGCAGAATGGTCATATGACAGTTTCCGCAGTTACAGCCGCCGTAGATCATTCCCTTCTTCGCATTTTCCGGAATCCGGAACGCTCCGGTTTCATATTCATACAGGGTCCACAAATGATCCTTCCTGTTAAAATAAGTCTGACATCCTGCGGCCTCATACTCCTTGAATTTCCTGTCACAGTCCGCAAGGAGCTGCCGGTAGCGCAGCGGCGCGATTCCGACCTCCTTCTCCTCACTGGTCGGACAGTACCTCGCAAACGCATACACATTTGCCCCTGCC
>DAIMKA010000132.1:0-5728 GCA_036721955.1 Lachnospiraceae bacterium
CTCGGCAGTCCCGCTTCCTTCTCCGTATAGCGTGGATCCTTCGTCAGATGCGCCATTCTCTCCCGAATCGTCTGCTCATAGCCGTTCTCTGACGGCTGGTAGAGCCTCGCTCCGCGAATCTTCTCCGGAAGGCACGGCTGCCCGGCGTAATGCTCCTCATAGGAGTGGGCATACTCGTAGCCGATTCCGCGGCCGAGATCGGCCGCCGCCCGATAGTGCGCATCCTGCAGATACGGCGGAATCGGGAGATCCCCCGTCTTCTGCACCAGACTCCTGGCCGCTGTAATAGACTCCACTGCCGTGTTGGACTTCGGCGCCGTCGCCACATACTCCGCCGCCTGCGCGAGGATAATCTGCGACTCCGGCCAGCCGATGCGCTCTGCGGCAAGACTTGCCGTCGTTGCCACCCGCAGCGCGTTCGGGTCTGCGTTGCCGACATCCTCCGCCGCGCAGATCATGATCCGCCGCGCGATGAATTCCGGCTCCTCCCCGGCCTCAATCATCCGGGCAAGGTAATAGACCGCGGCATCCGGGTCGGATCCGCGCATACTCTTGATGAAAGCAGAAATCGTATCGTAGTGATTATCGCCTTTTTTATCATAGCGCGCAACACGTTTCTGGATGCACTCCCGTGCGACCTCCAGCGTGATGTGGATCTTCCCGTCCTCCTTCGAACGCTCCGTCGTCAGGATGCCAAGCTCAATGGCATTGAGGGCATGTCTGGCATCTCCACCCGAAATCTCCGAGAGGAACTCCAGCGCATCCTCATCCAGCACCGCGTGATAGCTTCCCATCCCCCGTTCCGGATCATTGACCGCTCGGGTCAAAAGTTCCCGGATGTCCGCAGAAGTCAGGGGTTTCAGCTCGAAAATCATGGATCTTGAGATCAGAGCGCTGTTCACCTCAAAGTACGGATTCTCTGTCGTTGCGCCGATCAGCGTGATCGTGCCGTCCTCCACATAGGGAAGCAGATAGTCCTGCTGCCCCTTGTTGAAGCGGTGAATCTCGTCGATGAACAGAATCGTCTTCTTCCCGTAGCCGCCGAGACGGTTCTTCGCTTTGGCGACGACCTCTTCCATGTCCTTCTTGCCTGCCGAGGTTGCATTGATCTGGCAGAATTCCGCCGAAGTCGTATTCGCAATCACACGGGCGAGCGTGGTCTTCCCCGTTCCCGGAGGGCCGTAGAAAATCACGCTTCCCAGCTTATCCGCCTTGATCGCGCGGTAGAGGAGCTTATCCTTGCCGATGATGTGCTGCTGCCCCACCACTTCATCGAGCGTTCGCGGGCGGAGCCTCGCCGCAAGAGGAGACTCCTTTTCCGTGTTCTTCTCCCGCATATAATCGAACAAATCCATATCCATATCGCGCCTTTGTCTCTTTCCGTAAAAGCTTCTTTATCATAACGGTCAGGTATCATCATAACACAAAAGGCATGCCGCAGTGCATCGGGCACTCCTGCCCGTATGCGCTGCGCATGCCTTTTACCGATGCTTCCCCAATCAGGCTTCCGGTTCCGGAGCGGTGACCGGAACGGTTATTTCAGCTTCCAGATGTCGCGGTTGTATTCCGCAATCGTGCGGTCACTGGAGAAGAACCCAGCCTTTGCGATGTTGACAAGGCTCATCTGATTCCAGCGCTTCCGGTCCTCATAGTCGGCGAACATCTGATCCTTCACGCGGATGTAATCCTCGAGGTCAATCAGAGCCATGAACCAGTCCTTGTTCAGAATGTCGTTGTACAGGCGCTCGAGATTTTCCTTATGACCGATCTTCATGCACTGCGGTCCCACGATGAAGTCCACGGCTTCCCTGATGACAGGACTCTTCTCATAGTAATCCCGGGAGACATAATCCGCCTTCTTATAATGTTCAATGACGGTTTCGGAATCAATGCCGAACATGTAGATGTTGTCATCGCCGACCATCTGGTGGATTTCCACGTTCGCGCCGTCCGCCGTTCCCAGCGTCACCGCACCGTTCAGCATGAATTTCATGTTGGAGGTGCCGGAAGCTTCCTTGGATGCCAGGGAAATCTGTTCGGAAACCTCGCAGGCCGGAATCAGCTTCTCCGCATAGGTCACGTTGTAGTTCGTCACGAATACCAGATGCATGTACCGGTTCACGTCCGGATCATGGTTGATGATGTCCTGCAGAACCAGCAGAAGGTGAATGATGTCCTGCGCGATGATGTAAGCAGGAGCCGCCTTCGCACCGAAAATAAAGTTCAGCGGACGAACCGGCTTTTTGCCGCTCTTGATCTCCAGATACTTGTGAATGATATACAGCGCATTCATCTGCTGGCGCTTGTATTCATGCAGGCGCTTGATCTGGATATCGAAAATTCCGTTCGGATCGAGCTCCACACCCTCATGTACGCGGATATATTCCGTCAGGGCCAGCTTGTTGTTCTTCTTGATTTCGCCGAGACGGTCCAGCACCTGCGCGTCATCCTTGTACTGCAGGAGATCCTCCAGACGGTTTGCGTCCTTCTTGTACGCATCGGAAATGGTCTCCGACAGGAAATTGGCCAGCTCATGGTTGCAGGACAGAAGCCATCTGCGGAACGTGATGCCGTTCGTCTTGTTGTTGAATTTCTCCGGATACAGCTCATAGAACTTGTGAAGCTCCGTATCCTCCAGAATTTCGGTGTGAATGGCCGCCACACCGTTGACGGAGAAGCCGTAATGGATGTCAATGAAGGCCATGTGGACCTTATTGTCCTTGTCAATGATCTGGACATCCGGATCCTTGTACTTTGCGCGGACGCGGCGGTCGAGCTCCCGGATGATCGGAACCAGCTGCGGAACTACCTTCTCCAGATACTCCATCGGCCAGGTCTCCAGTGCTTCCGCCAGAATGGTGTGATTCGTATAGGCGCAGGTCTTCGATACCACCTCGATGGCCTCGTCCATGGACAGCGCCTTCTCCTCCGTCAGGATCCGGATCAGCTCCGGAATCACCAGCGTCGGGTGCGTGTCATTGATCTGAATGACCGCGTGATCGTAAAGATGGCGCAGGTCATACTGCTTCGCCTTCATCTCGCGCAGAATCCACTGCGCCGCGTTGCTGACCATGAAGTACTGCTGATAAATCCGAAGAAGCCTGCCCTTCTCGTCCGAATCGTCCGGATACAGGAACAGCGTCAGATTCTTCTCGATCTCATCCTTGTCGAAGGTGATCCCCTCTTTTACCAGAGAATCATCCACCGTGTCCACGTCGAACAGGCGGAGCTTGTTGACGCCCGCATCGTACCCGATGACATCGATGTCATACATATGCGAGGTCACCCTGCGTTTGCCGAAATACACATCGAAGGAGACATCGCTTTTGATCTCCCAGGAATCCGGCTCGATCCAGGGATCCTTCTCGGCCTTCTGCAGGTGATCGTCCAGCACCTGACGGAACAGGCCGTAATGATAATTCAGACCGATTCCCTCGCCCGGGAGTCCGAGCGTTGCAATGGAATCCATGAAGCACGCCGCAAGGCGGCCCAGGCCGCCGTTTCCAAGAGACGGCTCCGGCTCCACTTCCTCGATTTCCGCAAGGTTCTTCCCGTTCCTTGCAAGGATCTCGTTCATCTTGTCATAAATCTTCAGATTGATCAGGTTGTTGGAAAGAAGCTTTCCGATCAGGAACTCCGCGGAAATGTAATAAACCTTCTTCTCGCCGACATTTCTCTCCGTAACGGCCAGAAGACGCTTGCAGTAATCGAGAATCACATAGTAAAGCTCCTCATTGGTGCAGGCCGCAACGGTCTTCCCGTATTTGTCCGAGGCAAGCTCCTGCAGCTGTTCTTCCATATTCAGTGCAAGGATATCTCTCTGCATGTTGGTAGGCTGTGTTTTC
This sequence comes from Lachnospiraceae bacterium, assembly GCA_036721955.1. Classification (GTDB taxonomy): domain Bacteria; phylum Bacillota; class Clostridia; order Lachnospirales; family Lachnospiraceae; genus CAG-791. The sequence goes on from DAIMKA010000132.1 coordinate 3,846, forward strand.
ATCTGCTGTTCTCCTTCCTTGATGTGCCGGACACCCCCAGTCCCACATTCTGCTCTGCGAACACTCCCGTCCGGGTGCGGTTCCCCTTCACTCCGGCGACCGGCCGCAGAACACTCTGGATTGTAGCGCTTTTCCCGTCTGGTGAAAACCGGCGTTTTCCTGCTGCCCGTTCCGGTAACCTTACCGGAAACGTTTCCAATCTTTTTTGAAAAAATACCGGAGGGGTTTGGAGTTCCCTCCGGTGCCCTGGCTGCAGGATGCTTCGGTGCAAATGTGCCTTCCGGCGGTCCCTGCGCATCCGAAATCATCCTGTACCGGGCGGTTTAAGCTCAGAATTCCTTCAGCTCTTCCATGACAAGGTGACGAGGCGTTCCGTCTACCCAGAACGGAAGGAGCTCGCCCTGAATCAGAGGACGTGCGTACTTCACATAATCCTCGGTCAGGCCGTCGCCTTCCTCGTTGATCCACTCCTGAGGAACGTTCTTCACGCCGTTTGCAATCTGATGAATGTCAAACTTCGAGAACTCAATGCGGTACGGCTCCGCCTCGGTGTTGACTCTCTTGAAGATCACCATCTCGCCGGTCTCGCCCTGCGCTGCAGCCTCGGCAGCCATCCTGCCTGCCGTGAATGCCTCATTGATATCGGTCAGGGAAGCAACATGCGTTGCGGCTCTCTGCATGGTGGAGAACTCGATGGCACGGGTCTTGCAGCCGGTGCGCTCGCCGACCAGCTTGCAGAGTGCGGTAGCCGTTCCGGAGAGCTGCTTGTGTCCGAATGCGTCCACCTTGTCGGAGGCATCCCCCAGCTCGCATGCATAGCGGCCGTCTGCCAGCTTCAGTCCCTCGGAAACAGCGATGACGACGGATCTCTTGGTCTTCGCCAGGTGATCGACCTTGTCCAGGAACTTGTCAACATCGAAAACTCTCTCCGGAAGATAGATGGCGTCCACGCCGCTGCAGTCGTCGCCCTTTGCCAGAGCCGCTGCCGCGGTCAGCCATCCTGCATCGCGGCCCATGATCTCTGCGATGACGATGGTGGGCTTCTCCGCGCCGAAGGACTCGTTGTCACGAATGACTTCCTTCAGTGTGGTTGCGATGTACTTCGCTGCGGAGCCGTAGCCCGGGCAGTGATCCGTAACCGGCAGGTCGTTGTCGATGGTCTTCGGAACGCCCATGAAGAGCTCGCTCCTGCCGTGCTCCTTCGCATAGTCGCTCAGCATCTTGACGGTATCCATGGAATCATTGCCGCCTGCATAGAACAGGGTGTCAATGTCATGCTCCTCCATGATCTTGAAGACGTTCTCGTAAACATCCTCATGTCCTTCAATCTTCGGCATCTTGAAACGGCAGGAGCCGAGGAATGCGGAAGGAGTTCTCTTCAGAAGCTCGATTCCCATGGGATCTGCCAGATACTTATCCAGATCGACGAGCTTGTCCTGAAGGAAGCCCTCGATTCCGTGAATCATGCCGTATACATGCTCAGCGCCTGCTGCCTTGGCACCTGCATATACGCCAGCGATGGAGGAGTTGATGACGGCTGTAGGGCCGCCGGACTGACCTACTACTACGTTCTTCATAATGTACCTTTCCTCTCTTTTCTGCCTCTGCATCCGCAGGATTTCCTATCTCACGTGTTGACAGGAACGTTCCCCGGCGTGCGGGCGAAAACTGTATTCGGACTGCGCGGGCATATCCCCTCCTGCGCACCCAAGACGGAAGTTTGAAAGTGGCATTGATATGTCACTTTCAAACAGCAGCATCGGTGCTGCCGCACCGGCTGCCGCATTCGGCAAAACCGCCTTCGCGGATTTTGCCTCAGGGAGGTATAAGAAGAATGGAAGCAGCAAGAGGAACAGTATTCAGATTCGGTGACAACGTAGATA
>DAIMKA010000133.1:0-5713 GCA_036721955.1 Lachnospiraceae bacterium
CTGCTCGGCAACGGTGAGCGGACCGGGAACGTGGATGTTCTGAATGTTGCCTACAACATGTTCTCACAGGGAATTGATCCGGAGCTGAATCTGGAGAATGTCAACGAGATCATTGAAATCTGCGAGCGCGTGACGAAGATGAAGGTGGACCCGCGGCACCCTTATGCGGGCAAGCTGGTCTTTACGGCGTTCTCCGGATCGCATCAGGATGCGATCAACAAGGGCATCACGGCGATGCGGGAGAGAAATTCCAGCATCTGGCAGGTGCCGTATCTTACGATCGATCCGGCGGACATCGGACGCAGATACGAGCCGATTGTCCGGATCAACTCGCAGTCGGGAAAGGGCGGCGTTGCCTTTGTCATGGATGCTTACTTCGGTTTCAAGCTTCCGAAGGCAATGCAGCGTGAATTCGCCGATGTCGTGCAGTCGAGAAGTGAAAAAGAGGGCGAGGTTCCGCCGGAGGAGATCATGGAAATGTTCCGGGCCGAGTACCTTGACCGCAAGGAGCCGCTTCATTTCCGCAAGCTTCAGGTTGTGGAACTCAGCGGAGAGAAGGAGACTGAATTTGACACGCAGGTAACGCTCTCCTTCACGGACTGCGGGATCGAGAAGAGCTTTACGGCAGTCGGAAACGGACCGCTGGATGCGGTGCGCCGCGGCATGCATGAGAATTTCGATTACAACATCAGGATTCTGGATTATGAGGAGCATGCGCTGAAATCGGGCTCCGATTCGCAGGCGGCGGCCTATATTCATCTGCTGGATTCCGACAGCGGAAAGACAACCTATGGCGTCGGCGTGAGCTCCAACATCACCCGCGCTTCCGTTCGCGCTGTTTTCTCGGCAATGAACCGTCTGGGACTCGGAACGAAGGAGAGCTTTGCTAATTTCTGATCTTCGTCGAAATGGAAGGACAGGATTCCGGAAGAAAACAAAGTACACGGAAAAAGCAAACCGGGCGGGGCACAGTGCCTTCGCCCGGAAGAAGATTCACCGGGAAAGGAAGAGATGGATCAGGAACAGCAGAAAACGTTTCTGCAGAACATACCATATATTCAGTATAATGGGATCGTGATTGACCGGATCGGAATGGAAGAATCCGTCCTGCATGTAGAGATGCGGCATGAGCTGGAGAATCCTTACGGGATGGCCCACGGCGGTCTTCTGTTCACGCTGGCGGATACTGTCAGCGGTGTGACGGCACGGGCGGACGGCCGCAGATATGTGACGCTGGATGCGTCCATTCATTATCTGAAGAGCGGACGGAAGGGCAGGATTACGGCGACAGGACATACGGTGAAAAGAGGCAGGACCGTCACGGTGGTCGATGCCGCGGTGACTGATGACGAGGGAAGCCTTCTGGCAAGCGGCACGGTGACAATGTTCTGTCTGGACGCGGACGAGAAGCCGGCGGAATCATAGGGAAAATCGGAGTTTCCGGTATTTTTCCGAAAGGGAAGAGAATTTTGAAGAAGCGGGCAAGCCCCTGCTTCTTTGAAATCTCCGGGCCTTACACGGCGCGGAGGGAGCATAAATGCTTTTCTGCCACGGACCGCGCATGGTGCGCGGCGACGCAGAAGAAGCGCAGCAAAAAGAGGAGAACAACATGGCAGATCAAAAGAAACTGGTTGCTGAAATTACCTCAATGGACGAGGACTTCACCCAGTGGTATACCGATGTGTGCACCAAAGCGGAGCTGATCGGGTATTCCCACATCAAGGGCTTCACGATTTTCAAGCCCGCGGGTTATGCGCTGTGGGAGGCGATTCAGGCGCATCTGGACAAGCGCTTTAAGGAGACCGGCGTTCAGAACGTGTATATGCCGATGCTGATACCGGAGAGCCTTCTGGCCAAGGAGGGCGAGCTGGTAAACGGCTTTGCGCCGGAGGTGGCCTGGGTGACCGCGGGAGGCACCGAGCCTCTGACGGAGAGACTGTGCGTGCGTCCGACATCGGAGACGGTATTTTCGGATTTCTATAAGGACGATGTACATTCCTACCGCGATCTGCCGCGTCTGTACAACCAGTGGTGCTCCGTGGTCCGCTGGGAGAAGGAGACCCGTCCGTTCCTGCGTTCCAGAGAATTCCTGTGGCAGGAAGGCCATACGATTCATGCGACCAGGGAGGAAGCAGAGGAGAGAACGCAGCAGATGCTGAACGTCTATGCGGATTTCCTCGCGGAGGACATGGCTATCCCGACGATCAAGGGACAGAAGACGGAGAAGGAGAAATTCGCAGGAGCGGTTGCCACCTACACGATTGAGGCCCTGATGCACGACGGCCGTGCGCTTCAGTCCGGAACCAGCCACTTCTTCGGTCAGAAGTTCGCGGAGGCCTATGACATCACCTTCACGGATAAGGACAACAAGCTGAAGTACGTATGGCAGACCTCATGGGGCATGACCACCCGTGTCATCGGTGCCATGATCATGGTGCACGGCGACAATCGCGGACTGGTGATTCCTCCGAGAATTGCACCCGTTCAGGTCTGCATCATTCCGATTCAGCAGCGCAAGGAAGGCGTGCTGGAGAAGGCATATGAGATTCGTGACATGCTCTCGAACTTCCGTGTGAAGGTGGACGATTCGGACAAGAGCCCGGGCTATAAGTTCTCTGAGCAGGAGATGCGCGGCATTCCGCTTCGTGTGGAGATCGGTCCCCGCGATATCGAGAACGGTGTCTGCGTCGTGGTGCGCAGAGATACCTCGGAGAAGATGGAAGTCCGCATTGATGAGCTGGCAGAGAAGATCGGGGTCCTTCTTCCGCAGATCCAGAAGGATATGTATGACCGCGCAAAGGCCCTGATGGACAGCAAAACCTATGTGGCACACGACGAGCAGGAATTCGCGGATATCTTCGCGCACAAGACGGGATTCGTGAAGGCAATGTGGTGCGGCGACCGGGCCTGCGAGGATGCCATCAAGGAGAAATACGGCGTTACGAGCCGCTGCATTCCGTTTGAACAGGAAGAGATCGCAGGAACCTGCGTCTGCTGCGGAAAGCCCGCGAAGAAGATGGTTTACTGGGGCAAGGCATATTAAAGAGATCAATGACGATTCAGTGCATCACGGATTTCCGCAGGGGAATCCGTGATGTTGTCGGTCAGAAGCGCTGTGGACGGCTACAGAGAACGCAGCACGGGGAGATTCATGTACAGAACAGCCGAGCTGAAAATTGAAATTCCGCAGGGAGCGGCATGGGTTCTGGAGAAGCTTCATGCAGCGGGACAGGAAGCCTATGTCGTGGGCGGCTGTGTCCGGGACAGCCTCCTCGGGCGCAGGCCGGATGACTGGGATATCACGACCTCGGCGAGGCCGGAGGAGACGAAGGCGCTTTTCCGCAGGACGGTGGACACCGGGATTCAGCACGGAACCGTCACGGTGATGGTGGGATCGGAAGGCTATGAGGTGACAACCTACCGGATTGACGGAGAGTACGCGGACGGACGGCATCCGGACAATGTCACCTTTACGGCAAGCCTCCTGGAGGACCTGAAGCGGCGCGATTTCACGATCAATGCGATGGCGTACAGCCCGGCGGAAGGACTGGTGGATGAATTTGACGGCATCGGTGACATTGAGCGGCACGTAATCCGTGCCGTCGGCGATCCGGTGCAGCGGTTCACCGAGGATGCACTCCGGATGATGCGGGCGATCCGCTTCTCCGCGCAGCTGGATTACCGGATTGAGGAAGCCACCCGGGAGGGAATCCGCCTGCTGGCTCCGAATCTTCGGAAGGTGAGTGCGGAGCGCATCCGTGTGGAGCTGGAAAAGCTGCTGATGTCGGATCATCCGGGAGAGCTGCGGGAGGCCTGGGAGCTGGGACTTCTGGAGGAGTTTCTGCCGGAGCTTGCCGTGTGCATGACCTGTGAGCAGAGAAACCCGCATCACTGCCATACGGTCGGGGAGCATATTCTTGCGGCGGTGGCAGCCGCGCCGCATGACAAGGTTCTGCGGCTTACGATGCTGCTGCACGACATTGCCAAGCCGCTTGTGAAAACAACGGACGAAAACGGAACAGACCACTTCCGGGGGCATGTGGAGAAGAGTGCGCAGATGGCAGACCGGATCCTGCGGGATCTGAAATACGACAATCAGACGCGGGAAAAGGTGGTCAGACTGGTTGCGTGGCATGACCGGAAGCTGGGAGACTCGCTTCCGAAAATCCGCCGCAGCATCGCGGAGCTTGGCGAAGAGCTCTTCCTCCCGCTTCTGGAGGTGAAGACGGCGGATGTTCTGGCGCAGTCGGATTACCAAAGAGAAGAGAAGCTGGAGAAAATCGCATTCTGGCGTACCGCGTATGAAGAAATCCGCCGCGCGGACGACTGCCTTTCGCTGAAGGATCTGGCCGTTTCCGGAAGAGATCTGATTGCGGAGGGGGTCCGGCCCGGCAAGCAGATGGGGACAATTCTTCACGGGATGCTGGAAGATGTTCTGGAAAATCCGGCGCACAATACGAGGGAATACCTGCTCGCAAAATGGGCGGAAAGCCTCCCGGGAAAAGGCTGAAAAGTGTTGAAAATACGCGCCTTTTCTTGACAAAGCATGGGAAAACACGTATATATAGTCTAGTACGTTAGAAAAGGGCATATGCCCAATTTTGGATTCAGGAGGATGTTTATCATGAATAAGACCGAACTGGTAGCTGCGATCGCAGAGAGAGCAGATCTTTCCAAGAAGGATGCGGAGAGTGCGGTAAAGGCTTTTGCAGATGTCATCGCGGAAGAGCTTAAGAACGGCAATAAGGTTCAGATTGTTGGATTTGGTACTTTTGAGGTTTCCGAGAGAGCAGCCAGAGAGGGACGCAATCCTCATACCGGCGAGACCATGAAGATTGAGGCTTCCAAGGCTCCCAAGTTTAAGGCCGGCAAGGCACTGAAGGATGCTGTCAACGCATAATCTGCGAAGCGGCGGACTGGAACAGGACAGACAGAAGTTGCCCGGGGAATTCCCCGGGCATTCTTTATAAGAAGAGACGAACGAAGATGCGCTTAGATAAATATTTGAAGGTATCCAGACTGATCAAACGCCGCACGGTGGCAAATGAGGCCTGCGACAACGGACGTGTCACACTGAACGGGAAAGCGGCGCGGGCGAGCGCGGAGGTAAAGCCGGGGGACATCATCGGAATTTCCTTTGGCGATAAGGAAGTCCGTGCGGAGGTCCTTGCAGTGCAGGAGACCGTCCGCAAGGACGCAGCGGGCGATCTCTTCCGCTATCTGTGAGCTCTGTGATAAGATAAACACAGAGAATCCGGACAGCGGATGTGCGGATGAATTGGCAATGGGCGAGGCAGAGTGGAATGGCAAAAGCCAGGCGAAGATTTGTATACCGTAAAAAATCACAGAACCGCTTCAGTATGGTGCTCGCGATCACGGTGATGCTCGTAATCCTCGGTGCGGTATCCGTGCGGGGGCTGCAGCTTCAGAAGAAGCTGGAGGGCTATCAGGCCAGGAAGGAAGAGCTTCAGCAGCAGATCGCGGATGAGGAACAGCGCACGAAGGACATCGAAGAGTACTCCAAGTACACGAAGACCGACGAGTATGTGGAAGAGGTGGCACGCGATAAGCTGGGGCTGGTGAAGAAGGGCGAGATCATCTTCAAGAACACAGGAAAATGAAGAAGGATCGGACAGCGGGACTGTCCGGTCCTTTTGCGTCGGTGCGTTCGCGGGAAGCGGCTGCGGCCGGGACGGCATCCCGCCTGCTTTTT
>DAIMKA010000134.1:0-350 GCA_036721955.1 Lachnospiraceae bacterium
ACTGTGCCAATGCATTCGGAATTTACTGGATGCGTCAGTACTGTAAGAACAATGTGCCGGGATCTCTGGTTGAAGCGGCACGAATTGATGGATGCTCAGAATGGACGGTATTCTTCCGGATCGTTGCACCTATTCTTCTTCCGGCTTATGCGTCTCTTGGCATTATGAACTTTGTCAATGTATGGAATGACTTCATGCAGCCGATGATGATTCTGAAGAGCCCGAAGCTTCAGACTCTGCCACTGATGCTCCGCTCCATGGTAAGCGACCGGGGAACAGATTATGGAGCGATGATGCTGGCAAGTACTTGTGCAGTCCTTCCGCTTTTAGTAGCATTCCTTTGCGCTTCC
>DAIMKA010000134.1:360-5713 GCA_036721955.1 Lachnospiraceae bacterium
TTATGTCAGGATTAACAGCAGGAGCAGTAAAAGAGTAGCAGCGAAGAGGAAGGGTCTTTTACGTAACCGTGATCAGGAATTTCCGAGAGAAATTTCTGACAGAAGCAAGACAGCAACTCAATTTTCTTTACAGCGAGGTATGACATGAGCTACATCTTAAACGGCGATCGGATTATCATGGGAACGGATTACTATCCGGAGCACTGGGACAAGAGCATGTGGGAAGGCGATCTGGAGCGTATGCTGGAAACCGGCATTGAGGTGATCCGGATTGCGGAGTTTTCCTGGAACAAGTTTGAACCCAGAGAAGGGGAGTACACCTGGGAGTTTTTTGACGAATTTCTGGATCTTTGCAAGAAGAAGGGCATGCACGTGATTTTCTGCACACCTACGGCAACGCCGCCCGCATGGATGACGGATAAGTATCCGGAGGTCCTGAATGCGAGACAGGACGGCGTTCTCTATCGCCACGGTGCAAGAAGACATTATAACTACAACTCCGTGATTTATCAGAGATTCACAAGAAATCTGGTGGAGCGGATGGGAGAGCATTACGCGAAGCATCCGGCGATCATCGGATGGCAGCTGGACAATGAGATCAACTGCGAGATGAACGAGTTCTATTCCGAGAGCGATACGCTGGCATTCCGCGAGTTCCTGAAAAAGAAGTACGGGAAAATCGAGAACCTGAACACGGCATGGGGCACGGCCTTCTGGAATCAGACGTATACCTCCTGGGGGGAGGTGTATGTTCCCAGAACGACCCTCAGCAACAACACCAATCCGCACGAGGTTCTGGATTACAAGAGATTTGTCTCGGACAGCGCGTGCCGGTGGGCGAAGCTTCAGAGCGACATCCTTCGCAAGTATTTGAAGCCGGGGGATTTCATGACCTATGATTCCTATCCGAACATGGCCTATGGTCTGAATTCTCATTTCATCGAGCAGAATGAGCTGAAGGACCGGATGTGGTGCATGAATCTGGATGAGGTGCGCTCCCTGAAGGGCATCTACGGCATCATGGAGCAGCAGTCCGGCGCGAACGGATGGAATACCGGCATGGAGGCGCCGACGCCGAGGCCGGGTCAGATTACACTCTGGACGATGCAGAGCATTGCGCACGGTGCGGACTATATCAGCTATTTCCGCTGGAGGACCAGCACCATGGGAACGGAAATTTACTGGCACGGCATTCTGGACTACAGCAGCCGCGAGAACCGCAGAATCCGTGAAATCCGCGAAATTCATAAGAAATTCGAGGCAATTTCGGAGCTCGCGGGCTCGGAATATGAGGCGAAGGTCGGCGTGGTCGAAACCTACGACAACAAGTTTGATGCCGAACTGGATGTATGGCACGGCGGCGTGGAGAATGCCAGCCGGATGGGCATTTACACCGCTTCCCAGATGACCCACACACCGGTGGATTTCGTATATCTTCGTGGCAATACGACGGCAGAGAGTCTGAAAAAATATCAGGTCCTGTTCTACCCGCACGCCGTCATTCTGGATGAGAAGCAGGTGGCGGTTCTGAAGGAATATGTGGAGCAGGGAGGAATTCTTGTCTTCGGCTGCCGCACGGGACTCAAGAATGAGAACGGAAGATGCGTACAGGAAGAGCTTCCGGGACTTGCCAGGAAACTTACGGGAGCAGAGGTCGCGGAGTTCACTCTGGTCGCGGAGGAAGAGGCCCCGGTTTATGCGGACTGGGACGGCGTGAAGGTAGAGGCTGCGGTCTTCAATGACGAGCTGGAACCGAAGGAAGGGACAAAGGTTCTTGCTTCCTATGCGGACAGCTATTACAAGGGAGTTCCTGCACTGGTGGAGCATGCCGTCGGAGAAGGAAAGGTCCTTTCGTTCGGCGGAGCCTTTACGAGAGAAACGGCGGAGATCTTCTTCGACAAGCTCGGCGTCAAAGCGCCGTATCAGAATCTTGTAGAGCTTTCGGAAGAGTGTGAGCTTGCAGTGCGTGCAAAGGGTGAAGAGAAGTACCTCTTCGTGCTGAACTACAGCCGGGAGGAACAGACGATTCAGGTGAAAAAGCCGATGAAGAATCTCTACACCGGAGAAGAGGTGTCCGGCGGCGTGAAGCTTGCTGCGGGCAGCCCCCGCAGCTCTTTCTGACATCTTTTTGACATTTATCCCTTCGTCAGCGCTCTCAAGGTATCGAGATAGCGCTCCACATGGGCGGTGTACATCGAGATGGGCGTGGTGCGGTCGTATAAGAGCTCCCGCATCAGACCGATCTTCACATAGTGGATCAGCCCGCAGACATGTTCGAGATCCTTAATCCGCGGATAGCCGCCGGTGAGGGCCTTTGCCTGCATGGAATCGTAAACATCGGGGACGGTGGCGTCGAGCTCCTCCAGAACGGAGAGGCCTTCGCTGTCGTCCTCCATTTTTACGGATTCGAAGAACAAAAAGACGGCAGGATACTGCTCCATGAGCCGTCCCTCGGTTTCCAGAATTTCGTCCTGCAGCTCCCAGAAGTCGATTCCGGCATCGTGGATGGCACTGCGCAGTTCCAGAATGACGTAGCGGGAGACGTAGCTGTAGAGGAAGCCGTAGTAGCCGGCCTTACTGCCGAAATAATGGAACAGGAGTCCCTTGCTGATCTTCGCCTCTTTGACAATCTCATCCGTGCTGGCGTGATGATAGCCGTTCAGTGCGAAGATGCGAAGCCCCGCGTTGATCATGCGGTCCTGTTTTTCCTTTTTCAGATCGTAGAATTTCTCATTCATATCCGTGTACGTGCTTCCTGAATAGAAACTTGTGCCCCTCCTGGAAAACGCTGCCCTTCTGACTGCCGCAGGGAAAATGTAACCGGAATGGCTCCGTAAGCAGAGTCCTTCACAGAGCCGGGAGAGCGGCAGCAGAGCCGCAGCAAAGCCCGGGCCGGACACAATTGACTGAATTGGTCTACAGAATAGACTATCACAAAACAAATTTGTGCACAATGATTACTTCCTTTTTATACAAGGGTGTTATAAACTGATAAAAATATGTAATTGTTCAGCACCCGCAGAATTCGAATGCGAAGGGACTGCTTTGCAGGCCGGTTCGCATCCGGATCCTGCGGGCGGACAAGGCGCGAAGCGCCTCTGGCCGACTGCATCGAGAATTTCCGTCAGGAAATTTGAGATGTGCTGAATATCTGGAAGAATGCAGGACATCAGGCAGGAAGAATGCTGGTCGCTTCCGGAGTGATTCCGGTTTAAAATGCGATGCATGGAGGTTTGAGATGGGGAAACTTGGAAAGTTTATTCTGGGAACGGCGCTGGTCGGAGCGGCAGCGTACGGCGTTTACAGTTATCTGACGAAGAAGGAAGAGGAGTTTGACACATCCGATTTCGAGGATATTGAGAAAATGGAAGGCGCAGATGCGGACGAGGCGGATGATTTCGATGAGACCGCGGAGACGATCAAGCAGGCTGCCAATCGTGCCTATACCACGATTCAGCACAGCTCCCGTCAGGCAATGGATAAGGTAAAGGAAGCAGTCGGTCCCAAGGGCGAAGAGGTTTTCAATGCCGTGGGAGAGGCGGCAACCGAGGTTGGCAGAACCGTGAAGGATTCCGCGACGAAGATCCGTGAAATCCTCCGTGAGAAGGAAGAAGACATGGAGGAGATCTACGAGGAGGCAGAGGAGACGGCGGATGCCGCTGCGGCTTCCCATACAGAAGATGCCGGGGAGAACACGTCGGAGAAGTCCGATGAGACACCGGCTTCGCAGGCGGATCCGGAGAAGACAGAAGAGGCAGGGACTCCGGAATCGAAGGAGACGGAATCGGAAGAGAGCAAGGCACCGAGTGTCGAGAGCTTTTTTGACGAAGAAGAGTGAACGCCTCATGATACAGTGCATTCCAAAGGCCAGGGAAGAATGGTTCTTCCCCGGCCCTTGTTATGAAATCCCGTTACGGAGTAACGGGTAGAGGGAGAAATATGAGTGACAAAAAGAAAACTGTAGTCGGAGATCAGCCTATTTACGACGCATCTTCGCTGGGGGCACCCAAGATTGCAATCCTGGGCTTTCAGCATGTGTTCGCAATGTTCGGCGCAACGGTTCTGGTGCCGCTGCTGACGGGACTGGATGTTTCCACCACCCTGCTGTTCGCAGGTCTTGGAACCCTTCTGTTCCATCTGATCACCAAGAGAAAGGTCCCGGCATTCCTCGGATCGTCCTTCGCCTTCCTGGGAGGGTATGCCGCCATTGCGCCGCTGAATGCGGACGGAACGCCGAGTGCGCTTCTGCCGTATGCCTGCTTCGGCGTTGCCTGCGCAGGTCTTGTCTATCTGGTGCTGGCGGGCCTGTTCCGGGTATTCGGTGCCAATAAGGTTATGAAGTTCTTCCCGCCGGTTGTCACGGGACCGATCATCATCGCCATCGGACTGAACCTTTCCAAGTCAGCCATCACGAACTGTGAGACGAACTGGGTCATCGCGCTGGTTGCCATTGTCGTGGTCATTGTCTGCAACATCTGGGGCAAGGGAATGGTCAAGATCATCCCGATTCTGCTGGGCGTCATCGCTTCCTATCTGGTCGCTGCGGTGAGCGGCAACATTGATTTTACGCCTGTCCGCGAGGCAGCATGGATCGGCTTCCCGATTCATTATGAGAACACGGTATTCTCGATCTTCACGAGCGGCAATCTGGACGGCGGCCTTCTGTTCGCTTCCGTAGTCACCATCGTTCCGATCGCGTTTGCAACCATGATGGAGCACATCGGCGATATCTCCGCCATCTCCTCCACCGTCGGCAAGAACTACATCAAGGATCCCGGACTTCACAGAACGCTGACCGGTGACGGACTTGCAACCACCCTGGCCTCTCTGTTCGGCGCACCGGCGAACACCACCTACGGTGAGAACACGGGCGTCCTGACGCTGACCAAGGTCTTTGATCCGGCGGTCATCCGCCTTGCAGCTGTCATCGCGGCAGTCCTTTCCTTCTGCCCGAAGTTTGCAGCCATCATCGAAGTAATGCCTTCCGCAACCATCGGCGGCATTTCCCTGGTCCTGTACGGCATGATTTCCGCAGTCGGCGTCCGGAACCTGGTGGAGACGCACGTTGACTTCTCCAAGAGCCGCAACGTTCTGATTGCCGCACTGATCCTGGTTCTGTCCATCGGCATCAACTACTCCGATGCCGGTGCCATCACCTTCGGCGCCATCAGCTTCTCCGGACTTGCAACCGGCTCTCTTGTCGGCATCATTCTGAATGCCATTCTGCCCGGCAAGGACTACAAGTTCGAGGATGAGGAGCCCAACGCAACCGGCGTGGATCTGCAGATTCATCAGGGTGAGAACTTCGCGGATGAAGCGGAGAAGAAGCACCACAACGCCTGAGAGAACAGGA
>DAIMKA010000135.1:0-5703 GCA_036721955.1 Lachnospiraceae bacterium
CCTTCGCGAAATTCTCTCTGGTATCGCGGATTTTGCCTCAGCGAGGAATCATTATGAAAAGGTCAAAACTGATCGGGACGAGGGACTTCTATCGGCATGTCCTTCTGGTTGCGGTGCCGATCATGATTCAGAACGGAATCACGAATTTTGTCAGCATGCTGGACAACATCATGGTGGGACAGGTGGGAACCGACCAGATGTCCGGCGTTGCCATTGTCAATCAGCTTTTGTTCGTCTATAACCTGATGATTTTCGGAGGACTCGCGGGTGTCGGCATTTTCACGGCGCAGTTTGCCGGGAAAGGCGATGAGAAGGGCCTTCGCTACACGATGCGGATCAAAATCGTGATGGCGGCAATCCTGACGGCAGGGGCACTGGCACTGTTTTTGTCCGGCGGAAGTGCCCTGATTGGCATGTGGCTGAAGGGGGAGAGCACGGCGGGAAGCGCTGCGGCGACATTGTCTGCGGCAGATCAGTACCTGAAGGTGATGCTGATCGGACTGATTCCGTTCGCGGCGACACAGGTTCTGTCGGGAACGCTGCGTGAAACCGGAGAGACCATTGTTCCGATGAAGGCCGGCATTGCGGCTGTTGCCGTCAACCTCATCGGGAACTACATTCTGATTTACGGAAAATTCGGCGCACCGGCGCTCGGTGCCACAGGAGCTGCTGCGGCCACGGTGATTTCGCGATTCGTGGAACTCGCCTATGTCGTTCTGTGGATGAGAAGGCACCTGGAGAAGAACCGGTATCTCGAAGGACTGTTTCACGGCTTCTATGTGCCGGGAGATCTTGTGCGGCCCGTTGTCATCAAGGCCATGCCGCTTCTGATGAATGAGACGCTCTGGTCGCTGGGACAGACCGTCATGTCGCAGCAGTATTCCCTTCGCGGGCTGGACGTCGTGGCCGCCTTCAACATTTCGAGCACCATCTGCAACGTGTTCAACATTGCGTTCATTGCGATGGGGGATTCCATCTCCATCATTCTGGGACAGGAGCTCGGCGCGGGAAAGCTCTCGGAGGTCAAGGACGACTCCTGGCGCCTCTCGGCATTCTCGGTGTTCCTGTGTATCATCAGCGGAACGTGCCTTTTCCTGGTGGCGTCGTTCTTCCCGATGATTTATAACACGACGGAGGAGGTCAGAGGCGTCGCGGCGGGGCTCATCCGGATCAGCGCCGTGTGCATGCCGCTGTACGCGTATGAAAACGCGGCATATTTCACCCTGCGGTCCGGCGGAAAGACGTGGATTACGTTCTTCTTTGACTGCGGCTTCGTGTGGGCGGTGTCGCTTCCGCTCGCGGCGGTCCTGATTCATTTCACCGGACTGACCATCCTGCCGCTGTATTTTGTCGTGCAGATTGTTGAGATTGTGAAGTGCCTGATCGGATTCGTTCTGGTGCGGCAGGGGAAGTGGATTCATGATCTGACGAAATACTGAAGAAGCCTCATTCCTGTTCCCTGCCGGCTTACTTATTATAAGTAGCGAACCGCGAGCTGGTTTGTTATACTGGTGGCATGAATGGCGAGAGCTATGCCACGTGGGGCCGGACACTGCGGCCGGTTGGCTTTGACAGAGAATTTACGGGGAAATTCGTGTGATTTTGCCATTTGGAAGCCTGCGGGGAGCAGGAAATCCGATGGCGGAAGAATGGTTCACGGCAGGGGAATGACGGATATGCGTACAACGAACAAGAGCAGGAATATTATGGATGCAACGATGCAGATCGTGGCGGAAAAGGGGCTTTCTTCTCTTTCCACGCGGCTGGCGGCGAGAAGGGCAGGCGTGTCGGATGGCCTGATGTACCGCTTTTTTGCCTCGAAGGATGATCTTCTGTATGCCTGCTTCGAGAGCGTGCACAAAGAGATTGCGGCGTTGTTCTCGGATCTTCCGCAGCAGTTCGCTGCGATGTGCAGGGAGAGTGCGGGAGCAACCGGAATGCTGGCTGCCAACGTGGATGACATCGGGAGCGTGGAGCGCAAGAGCTATGAGGACGCGCTGACGCAGATCAGTCTGGAGGAACTGCGCCGGATCGGGCTGGAGCCGGTCGAGATCGTGCATCAGATCTGGGAGAAGTACTTCCGGTTCCTGATTCAGAACGATTACCGGACGCTGTTTTACTTTGAATACCGGAATTCCAGCTATATCAAGGACGTTATGGCGAAGGATGGGGAGGCGCGGAGCTCGTATTTTGAGAGTCTCGATGAGATCATACAGATGGGAGAGCGGCTCTTCCATCTGAGCGGGCGCATCCCGCCGGACATCCTGTGGACTTATATCCTGGACACTTCGGGCACGTTTGCGGGACGCATCATCCGCGGCGAGCTGCCGGGAACGGACAAGACCATTGAGGAGATCTGGAAGCTGATGAGAGGCGGCCTTTCCGGCCTGTTTTCAGAGACTTCGGGATAAAGCATTCGTAACGATTCCGAACATCCCGGATTTCCCCTGCGGGATCGCCGGATGCCGGGCGGTTAAAAACGGGATTGCCGGGGGATGAGTAGTTACAAAAACTTATCAAAATGTTTTCGAAATTAAGTAAAAAACGGAAACATCTGTGATCGTTTTCTTAATAGAAGCTGTGTTAGAGTAGAGAGAGCATAAGGGAGAGTGTCGGAAGAAAAAGGCACGGGACCGCATACATTCTCCCACTGGGGGCATCTGTGAGAGACATTTACTTTCTGACATTGATTCTGTTTTCTGCCGTTCTTGCGGGAGCGGCAGAGATGGCGAGGAGGAACCGGAAACCGATCGGCAGGGATGTCGCAAGACTCCTTGCCACCACACTGCTTCCGATTCTGGGGAATCTCCTCCTTCTTTTTGCGGGTACGGCCGCATCTGCACAGGCCGCCTATTTTCTGTATCTGGCCGGAACGGATGTCATGTTCCTGTATCTGATTCGTTTTACCGTCAATTACTGCAGCTATTCCGGAAGATACGCGAAGATTCATGGTGTGCTTCTGGTGCTGACCATTCTGGATGTGCTTCAGATTGCGCTGAACCCGGTATTCGGGCAGGCGTATCGGATTGCGAGAATCATTTTGCCGGGCGAGGGCACTTACTTTGATCTGCTCTCGGGTCCGGGCCATGTTCTGCATCTTATCCTGACCGGAATTTATCTTGTCATTGTGCTCGCGGCACTGTTCGTGCGGATTTACCGCACGCCGGCGCTGTACGCGGAGAAATACGTCATTGTTCTCGGCGCCATTCTTTTTACGACGGTCTGGCAGTTTTTCAGCATCTTCGGACACTGGAAGATGGACACGTCCATGATCGGCTATGCCGTCTGCGGTCTTCTGATTTTCTTCTTTTCTTTATATTACAAACCGGCGTTCCTTCTGTGGCGCATGATGCGTTCCATTGTATCGAATCTGAGCAATGCGATCTTTTTCTTTGATATGGAGGGCCACTGCATCTATGCGAACCGGAGTGCACTGGACTTCACCGGAGCGGCCGGGGAATCGGACGTGGAGGAGAAGCTTTCGGCGCTGCAGGAGCTCTTCGGGTTCTCCAGGGAAGACCTCGGCGAGGAGTTCGAGCGGGAGGTTGCGATTGCGGCGGACCGCGGCGAGCTGCTGAAGGGAAATGTGCACGGGACGGTGTTCCGGCCGCATGAGGAATGCGACTGCAGGCAGGACCACATGGGAGCGGAGGAGCATCAGCTGTTCTACCATGTGGAATATCATATCCTGACGGACCGGCACGGGAGAAAGACCGGCGTATTCTTCAGTCTGCAGGACCGCACGACGGAGGAGCGGCGCTCGCGCTGGGAGTGCTACCGGGCGAGTCACGACATGATGACGGGACTGTACAACCGGGACGGCTTCTGCGAAAAGGTCCGGGAGATTCTGAATCATGATCAGGAAGAGGCCGGCGGGAAGAGCGAGCTGGTTGCGGGAAAATATCTGATTCTCGTCACGAATATCCGCAATTTCAAAATGGTCAACGAGCTCTTCGGAAAGAACGACGGGGACCGCGTTCTTCGGGAATTCGTCCTGATGCTGCAGGAGAACGCAAGGGAAAACAGTGTTCTGGCCAGACTGAACGGAGACCGGTTCGGGATTTTCTGCCGGGCGGACGGATTCGACGAGAACCGTCTGGAGCGCGGCATTCATACGGTGACGCATCTTCTCGGGGATCAGTCCTTTCCGATTATTACGCATGTCGGGATTTATGAAGTGACGCAGCCGGAGCTCGCCATTACGGTGATGATCGACCGGGCAACGATGGCGGGCAGCAGCATCCGCGGGGAATATAATCAGCGGATCGCCTATTATGACAACAATCTGCGCAACAGTCTCCTCTGGGAGCAGAAGGTGGTCGGCGAGCTGGAGCAGGCGATTGCGGACGGACAGATCGTTCCGTACCTGCAGGCGCAGGTCAACCGGGATGGCGTCATGGAGGGCGCAGAGGTTCTGGTGCGCTGGAATCATCCGGAGGACGGTTTGATTTCTCCGGGAAGATTTCTTCCGGTTCTGGAGCGGAACGGGCAGATTGCGCAGGTGGATCGCTGCATCTGGGAAGAGGCCTGCCGGATCCTGGCCAGATGGAAGCAGGAGGGGAAGGAGAGCCTGTATCTTTCCATCAATATTTCGCCGAAGGATTTCTACTTCATGGATGTCTATGAAACCATCACGGCTCTTGTGGAGAAGTACGGAATTTCACCGCAGAATCTGCGTCTGGAGATCACCGAGACCGTGATGATGGACGACATGGAAAAGCGCCTCCCTCTGATCGAGAGGCTGCGCGAGTACGGTTTCCTTGTGGAGATGGACGACTTCGGGAGCGGCTATTCCTCGCTGAACATGCTCAAGGACATTCCGGTCGACATTCTGAAGATTGACATGGTCTTCCTGTATAAGACGAAGAATCCGGACAAGGCGATGAAAATCCTGCAGCTGATCATTGCAATGACGGAGCAGCTGGGCATCGGATCCATCACGGAAGGTGTGGAAACGAAGGATCAGGCCCGGATGCTGCGGGAGATGGGCTGCCACATGTTCCAGGGATACTATTTCTGCAAGCCGATTTCTCTGCAGGATTTCGAGAAGAAGTATCTGGCGGCGTAGAAGAAAACAGTCAGGCATGGAATGCAGACACGACCGGCGGAATCATTGGCAGCGTCACGGCGAAGCTGCCGGACGGCATTTCTTCCTGTCTGGAGCGGGGACGCATATCAGCTTTTGATGTGACAGGCACGTAAGCGGTCCATTTGCATCAGAAATCGACAGGGTCTGACATAGATGTATTTTGTGAAAGAGTGACAGAAAGGGCGGAGCCTTTTCTGTCACTTTTTGCGTCTTGACCGGGCAGTGGGGTGGGCGTATTCTTTTCTTACTTCGCAGCAGAGCCGGAGACATACGCCGGAACACTTGCGAAGAACTGATTTCTTAACAGGAGCAATCTCTTTGCTTTCATTTGGCGGGTCCGGCATTCTGTATATGCGTCCGTGACTTCGGTTTCAGAGAGACCGGATTAAATCCGCAGGGAAGCATTCTGCATGCGTGCCCGGTTTTCGAGCGGCCGGGAGAGCACGGCTCCGTCTCATTCTGCAGTCGCAGAACTGTTCCAACTTATCTGACAACAGAACACACTTCCTTTGAAAAGATCCACAGATTATCTGGGAATTTTGGCTTGCCAACCGGCCTGCGCTATGGTAATATTCTTTTTGCGTCTGACAGAGAGCACGATCGAATGAACGGTT
>DAIMKA010000136.1:0-5315 GCA_036721955.1 Lachnospiraceae bacterium
GAGGAGAATTTCGCGAAGGCGAATTCTCCGACGTCGGAGTAAAACGTTCTGCATTTTACTCCAAACAGGAGCAAGTGACATCAGTCACTTGCGAGTGTCGTAGTAGAAATCATCCCCCGGAAGCGTTCCTCCGACCGAAGCCGGATCCGCCTGATACAGAACCTCCAGATAGCCGGACAGCGCCGTCTTCATCTCCTCACCGGTGATGCAGACAATGTTGCAGTAAGGAAGTGCCTTCGCCGCGATCGGCGCCTTCTCGATGATGCCGTACTCCGCAACCAGTGCCGCGGTTCCCTCGATATCCGTGTTCGCCTCATCAGCCGACTCTTCATGCTCCTGCATGAAAACTGCCACTGCGTCCGGATGCTCCTCCAGGAACGCATTCCGGACGATGGTCGCTCCGGTCAGGAAACGGGATCCGTTGTCCGTCACCTTATCCCATTCGTCGGTCAGGGAAAAGGCCGTTTTCAGCTGGTCGTTCTGCGCTTCGGCCACCGTCACAAAGGGCTGCGGCAGAACCGCGATCTTCGAAGGATCCTCCTGCAGAAGAGCCGCGATCTCGCTCGCCTCGGAATGGAATTCCAGCCTGCAATCCGCAACGCCGTTGGCGTCCAGAAGATAGTTCATCGCGTACTCCGGCGTTGCGCCCTGTCCGGTCGTCAGGACCGTCTTCCCCGCAAGATCCTTCACCGAAGCGATGCTCTCATCCGCCGTGACGCAGTAAAGAACGCCGAGCGTATTGATATCAATCACCGAAACGCCGCCCTTTGTTTTATTGTAAAGGGTTGCCGCGAGATTCGCGGGAACCATGGCGATATCCAGGTCTCCGGAAGCAACCGATGCCACGATTTCCGAGGGATCCGATGCCATCGTAAATTCATAGGATCCCTGAGAGGTTCCTTCCTCCGAGTCCTTCATCAGATTGACAAGTCCCATCGTCGTCGGTCCCTTCAGGGATCCGACGCGGATCGTCGTTCCGTCATAATCCAGAACGCTTTCTGCGGCATCGGAAGCCTCGGTATCGGCCTCCCCGGCGCTCTCCGTGGTTCCGGCCTCCGCAGCCTCGTCCTCCGCTGTGGAAGCCGTGTCCGCCTCTGCGGCCTCCGTGGAAGAAGCCGTGCCGGTGGTATCTGCCGCGCTGCTTTCCCCGGAGGCGCCGCACCCCGCCAGCAGTCCTGCTGCCAGAGCGGCTGCCATCATTACACTGGTTACCCTTTTCTTCATAAATTCTCCTTTCGTTTTCTGCCGCCGCTGTGCCCCTGCTGCCTCCGAACTGCTCGGAATATCACCAATCACAAGGACCCGTGCCCGGCGGATTAAAACTATTTTTCATTATAAAATTCCCCCTGTTCGTTCCGCAAGGAAGGAACAGGGGGAATTGATGCAATTCTTGCTGTTTTTGGCTGTTCAGCAGATGTGGATTTCTGATGTGAATTGACCGCTTGCCTGCATATTCATCGGCATCGGGAATTTCGCAGAAAAATCCGGGATATCCTGAACCGCTGCCGGTATTTCAGGATTTCTCCTGCGCAAGGTCCGTGTCGGTCTTACGGAACAGGTTGTAGTCGCTCTCACTCATCGTATAGACCGTATCCGCGTCATCCACGCAGATGTACCGGGCGTCGATCATGGAGTTTTCCGAGCCGACCTCCACGCGGTGCACCGTGCCGTCCGAGAGTGTCGCCGTGATGGTCATCACCGGCTGATCCAGGCCATACTCCTTCCGGTCCGTCACATTTTCGATCTCGTTGGTGCTGGTCAGGTTCGCGATTTTATCCCGCAGCTCGTCTGCCTCGGAAGAATTCACTTCATACGTGACTGCCTCTTCGCTGCTTCCATCCGCACTGCCCTCACTTTCTCCGGTTCCGGAGGATTCTGTTCCATTTCTCCCGCCGGTGTCCGCCGTCTCAGTCTCCTCTGTAGATGCAATGCCGGTGTCCGCTGTATTTGCAGCATCCGTACCCGTCTGCTTTTCCACATTGATGTCCTTGACGAAGGACCAGCTCCCTTCGTCACAGTCCAGCATCAGCATCCCCTTGTCACTGGCAATCTCCAGTTTCGCAAGCTCAGAGGCATCGAAGGAGAGTGCGGTGTATTCTCCTTCTTCCTTTTTCTTCGTCTCCTCTTCTTCCCGAGTGGAAATCTTCCTCGCGGCAAAACCTCCCGCAATCAGCGCCGCCAGCACGGCAAGAAGAACGAGCATCTGTATTTTCTGTTTTCTCATGTGTATACCTCGCTGAGACAAAATCCGCGATATCAGCATCCCTGTATTTACATCATTACTTTCTCCTGCGCACCAGCCAGGTCACAAACCCGGCAATCAGAAGAACCATCGGAATCACTGCGATGCAGATCAGGTTCACCGTAACGGCCGTCATCGTCGGAACGGTAAGCTGCGTCTGGTTGACGCTCTTGGAGGGCACCGAGATGGCATTGCTCCCGCCTTCTCCATCCACGCAGGCGCTGACCAGCGCGGAGAAGAAGGAAGCGTTGGAGCCGGACACCATCTGATCTGCGCCGTCCGAGAACATCAGTACCGAACCGAAAATATAGGCAACGGATCCCGTGTTTTCATCCGTCCTGCCATCGGTCTCATCCGTGCTGCCTTCCGAAGCGCTGTCCCCGGAGGCTTCATCTTTCGTCTCGCCGCTGTCCGTATCATCCTTGCTGTCCGTACTGTCTGCTTCTGCGCTCTCCGAATTCACCACGGCCTTGACGCCCAGCACGTACTGCCCCGTCTGATCCGTGTCTTTTTTCTCAAAATCCTCTGTCTTCGACGTCACATCGGTGTGAATATAGGCATTGTCCGAAGTGGTCAACAGGCTGGTCACGGCCACGCCGCTCGCAGCTTCCTCACCTTCCTTCGCGCCATCATCCGAAAGGGCCATTGAATATGCCATGAACACATAGCCGTTTCCGGACGTCACGGAGGAGGTTTCCTGCACCTCTTCCACCTCCGGGAGAAGGTATGTCTCAGACCGGTAATAATAGCCCTGATTGTTCTCCAGAACGACGCCTCTGGATGCCGAAATTCCGTAATAGCCCAGAATCCGGTTCCAGTTCGTCATGTCCTCCGCTTCCTGAAAATTCGTCGTTGCGATCAGCTTCCCGCCGCCCTGAAGGTAGGCAAGGACCTTGTCCGCATCATCGGAGGACAGATCCGACACGGGGCCATTGATGACAAGAAGCGCGCAGTCCTCCGGAACCGTGTCGTTTTTCATAAGGTCCAGATCCTCATAGTCGCAGTTCAGCTTGGACAGAACAGCCGTGAAGTTGCTGCCGATGCTCTCTTCTCCATGCCCGGTCAGCAGGTACACCTTGGGAAGCGAATCACTGACGACATAGGCAATCGCAGAATCGATCTGGCCCTCCGCGTCATATCCGGTCACCGTCTGCTGATAGGTGGAATAATCGACGGTATAGTCATAGAGATCCGTATAATTCACCGCCTTGTATCTTCCGCCGCTCTCAACGACCAGGGAATTCCAGGAGTAATCCATCACATCACTGTACTGCTGGAGGAACGAAGGATTGGATGCAGGATCCACATATTCCACCTTCAGGCGGTCCGAATATTCCTCCATCTGCCGGAGCGTGGAATCCAGCGCCGTATCCTTATCCGATTCGCTCGCCAGTACGTAAACCGTCACATCCTGATCCAGCTGCTGCAGGTATTCCTTCGTGTCGTCCGTCAGAGAATACAGCCCGCTCGCCGTCACATCGTGCGAGGTATAAGCAGAAGGGAGCTGGTTCACCGCCAGATTGGCCGCCACGGTCACCGCGAGAACCAGCGCGATCAGTCCGGTCGAATAGGCGCCGAAGCTCAGGGTCTTCTTCGAGACCGAATAGCGCCGCTTCTGAATCACCTGTGTGGTGAGGAACAGGAACAGAAAAATCACGGAGCCCAGGTAGACCATCGAGGTGAGATCAATTTTTCCATTCAGGAAGGTATCGAACCTGGACGGAATATCGAGCGCTTCCAGGATCTTCGTGACCGCGTTTCCGTTCGCCGAGATCATGTTCTCCAGATTCGGCATGATCATGGACAGGAACAGGCAGGCAAAAGAAAGCACCGCCGCAATGATCACGTTCTCCGTAAGGCTGGAAAGGAAAACGCAGACCGCAAGCTCCGCGAGGCCGAACAGCCACATCCCGAAGAGGGCTGTGTAGCTCTGTGCAAACGGAACCGTGCCGAAGCGGGACAGGAGCAGCGGATACAGGCAAAGCCCCAGAACCACAATGGTATGCACTGCTGCGAGTGCCAGATATTTGCCGAACACCACTGCGCCCACCGAAACCGGCGCTGTCAGGATCATCTGGTCCGTCTTCGCTTTCCGCTCCTCCGAAAAGGACCGCATGCCGAGAACCGGGAGCATGATCAGCATGAACACCGAGGAGACCGACAGCACCGACGACACATCCGGGTTCAGGCCGATCAGGCAGTTCATGCCGATGTACAGGGACATGAGACCCCACATCACCGCCAGGAACAGCCAGCCGGTGAATCCGTGGAACAAAGATGCAAAGTCCTTTTTGAAAATCGCCTTCATCCTCTGTCTGCCTCCTTCTCTTCCTGCTCCCCGTCTGCCTGCGCGGTCTCTTTCGTCTCCTTCCTTTCTTCCGGGGCCGCCTCAGCCATTCCTGCGCTTTCCGCCTCGGCGGATGCCACCTGATTTTCTTCCGTCTGGTCATCCGGCAGCTTTACATTGTCTTCCTTTCTGCTGTCTCCTGAAGCTGTTCTGCCGACATCCGCGGCCTCCCGCCCGGTAAGGCTTAAGAATACATCCTCCAGAGACTTCTCCTCACGGTTCATGCCAAGAACCGCGGCTCCGGCGTACACCGCCGCCCGGGAAACCGCAGGGCCGATATCGTCTCCGGAATCGGAGGTGATCGTGAAGACCAGTTCCTCCCCCTTTTCCAGAACCGAAACATCGGATACCCCCGGAATCGCACGAAGCGCCGCTTCCAGTTCCTTCCGGCTGCCCTTTGCGTGGAGCGTCACCCTCTGCGAAGTCGTCATGCGGGCCTGCAGGTTCTCCGGCTTATCGCTCGCAACAAGCCTTCCTTCATTCAGAATCCAGACCACATCGGCAACCGCACTGACATCCGGGAGAATGTGTGAACTCAGAATGATCGTGTGATCCTTCCGAAGGGTTTTCAGATAATCGAACATTTCCCGCTGCTGCTCCGGATCCAGCCCGGACGTCGGCTCGTCCAGAATCAGAATATCCGGATTTCCCACAAGCGCCTGTGCGAGCCCGACGCGCTGCCGGTACCCCTTGGACAGATTCCGGATCAGACGTCCCGGTACATCC
>DAIMKA010000136.1:5443-5675 GCA_036721955.1 Lachnospiraceae bacterium
AAAAC
The DNA here is from genome assembly GCA_036721955.1 of Lachnospiraceae bacterium. GTDB lineage: Bacteria > Bacillota > Clostridia > Lachnospirales > Lachnospiraceae > CAG-791. Next base: position 5,449 of record DAIMKA010000136.1, read on the forward strand.
GGTCCCGCCCGTCGCGGCCAAGTACCCCGTCATGATGTTCATCGTCGTGGATTTTCCTGCGCCGTTCGGCCCGAGAAACCCGTAAATCTGTCCCGGCTCTGCCGTAAACGACAGGTCATCCACTGCCTTGTGCGTTCCGTATTTTTTCGTCAAATGCTGTACTTCGATCATCTTTACCTTTCTGTGCCGCGTTTTTGCGGCACCCCGAGGAGAAATGCCCGAATGGG
>DAIMKA010000137.1:0-5658 GCA_036721955.1 Lachnospiraceae bacterium
CGGTCTTCGGAGACACCGGTGTTCTGATCCTGTGCGTTCTGAACTCCATGCGGGCACTGAGGGTAAAGTAAAAATCGTGACTGTTCCGGGCATCGGGGATTTTCTTACGAAAATCCCCGATGTTGTCGGCCGGATACAAAAGTTTGCAAGTGACATTGATATGTCACTTGCAAACAGCAGCATCGGTGCTGACGCACCGGCTGCCACTGAGGCAAAAAACTGTGGTTTGCGAATGAGATTCAACCGGAAGGATGAGTATGGAGAGAAAAATTCCAGACGAAAATGAACTGTTTGATCTTGCGGAGCTGTTCAAGGTATTCGGCGATTCCACCAGAATCCGGATCCTGTACGCCCTGTACGATGAGGAGCGGAGCGTCAGCGATATTGCGGATGCCCTGAACATGACGCAGTCGGCGGTGTCCCACCAGCTGAAAATCCTGCGTCAGGCGAAGCTCGTCGGTGCGAGACGGGACGGCAAGCAGATTTTCTACGGACTCGCGGACGAGCATGTGCACACCATCATTCAGGTGGGCCGGGAGCACATCGAAGAAGAATAGTGGGAGAAGCAGCGCATACCGATTATTGCGGAATGTGCTGTTTTTTCATTTCATTTGGCATAGCGGGACCAGGAAACGGATCCTGCAGCCAGGACCGCTGTTATTAACAGATTCTTGACGAATAATCGCGGTTATTAGCAGTAAATTTATCTGACAAATGATACAATATAGTCAACAAGACAGATAACAGGAACGACACAGATCGCATCGGAAAGGCGGACCACAACAGCAACACAGTCCACAGCCGTACAACAGCCGGAGTTCTCAGGAACCGGCGGAAAGGAGACCAAATGAATTCATACGCGGGAACACAGACAGAGCTGAATCTGGCAAAGGCCTATGCCGGGGAGTCGGAGGCGAGGAACAAGTACACCTATTTTGCCTCGAAGGCGAAAAAGGAAGGCTATGAGCAGATCGCGGCGTTGTTCCAGAAGACAGCGGACAACGAGAAGGAACACGCGAAGATGTGGTTCAAGGAGCTGTACGGAATCGGGGATACGCAGGAGAATCTCCGCGTGGCGGCAGAAGGCGAGAACTACGAGTGGACGGACATGTATGACGGCTTTGCCAGAACCGCGGAGGAAGAGGGATTTTCCGAGCTTGCGGCGAAGTTCCGGATGGTTGCGGCGATTGAGCGGCATCATGAGGAACGTTACCGGGCTCTCCTTCGCAATGTTGAGATGCAGGAGGTCTTCGAGCGCAGCGAGCTGAAGGTCTGGGAGTGCCGCAACTGCGGACACATCGTCATCGGTACGGCGGCACCGGAAGAGTGTCCCGTCTGCAGCCATCCGCAGAGCTTCTTCGAGATCAAGGCGGAGAATTATTGAGTCCGGGGTGGCATTGACAGCGACGGTTTCAGAAAGTGTCTTACCAATGATATGGAGATACGAGACGCTCACGGGAAAGGCTTCGTATATCCGAAAGTTATGTGCAGAAAAATTATGAAAAATACGGGAGCACGGCAGAAACCAAACGGCAGTTTCCCATACTGCAGAAAGGAGCGAGTATGAAATTTTACAGATGCATGAGATGCGGCAACCAGATTGAAATGATTCATGACGCGGGACCGAACCCGATCTGCTGCGGAGCGGATATGCGTGAGATGATTCCGGGCTCCAGCGACGGTGCGGCGGAGAAACATGTGCCGGTCGCGGCCGTGGACGGAAATACCGTGACGGTATGGGTCGGCGAGGATCCGCACCCGATGATTGATGCGCATTACATCCAGTGGATTCTCATCGAGACGAAGATGGGCACGCAGAGAAAGAACCTGAAACCCGGCGATGAGCCGAAGGCGGCGTTTCTCCTGACCGAGGGGGATGAACTGGTGGCGGTCTACGCGTACTGCAACCTCCACGGCCTGTGGGAGAGCAAGGCGTGAGGTGGAGTTTTCAGAGAATCAGAAGAGATATTTTGACGTAATGATTCAGCACATCCTGAATTTGCCTGCGAAATCCCAGATGCTGTCGGTCGGAGGTGCTGAATGGAGAAAAAACAATTCACTTCATCGTGGGAAAAGGCGCATTCATGGTTCCTATCAGATGTATTCCGGATGAAGCGGATTTGAAAAATAAAGAAGAGGGAGACGGTGATCAGCCGTCTCCCTCTCCTTCCGCAGAGGATCCTTCGTATCAGGTCAGCCCCTTTCAACCCTCAGAGATATTTTTCGCTGTCAGACTCTTCGTATTTCTCATCGCAGTACTTGCAGCGGTAGGTCGCAGTGGCCTCGTCCGCCAGGTAGAAGATGTGTGGGAGATCGCGCTCAATCGAGGTGATGCAGCGGGGGTTGGAGCAGTGGATGACATCACGGATTTCCTTCGGGAGCTTGAGGCTCCTTTTCTCGATGATCTGACCGTCCTTGATGACATTGACGGTGATGTTGCGGTCAATGAATGCCAGAACGTCGAGATCCAGCGAATTGATGTCGCATTCCACCTTCAGAATGTCTTTTTTGCCCATCTCGCCGCTGCGCGCGTTCTTGATGATTGCAACCGGGCAGTCCATCTTGTCCAGTCCGAGATAATGATAAATTTTCATTGCCCTGCCGGCGCGGATGTGGTCCAGAACGAAACCCTCTTCAATTTTGCCGACGCTCAGTACATGTGCTACGTTTGCCATACAATCCTTTCATGCCGCCCATCCGGCGGCTCTTTTCTTTGCAAAGAGATATCGTTTTTAACATTTCAAGAAAAGCATCTTTTTATGTTCCAGGTTGTCCATGCTTTATGCCTTTGCAGTGGACGAGACAGCAAGCAGATTTTCGCGTATGTTTACTGCTTGGAAGAGATCGTTTCTTGTTAAGTTACACATTAATGCCCAGGAGCGTGAGAATCGCGGCCATGCGGACATAGACGCCGAACTGCACCTGCTTGAAATAGGCGGCGCGGGGGTCGTCATCCACATCGGCGGCAATTTCGCCGACTCTCGGGAGCGGGTGCAGGACATAGCAGGTCGGCTTCGCCAGCGAGAGCTTTTCGCGGTCCAGAATATAGAAATTCTTCAGGCGGACGTAATCCTCTTCGTTGAAGAAGCGCTCCTTCTGGATTCTGGTCATGTACAGGATGTCGAGCCGGTCGATGGCATCCTCAATCTTGATGCACTCCTCATAGGAGATGCCCTTCGCGTTCAGCATCTCGGTGATGTAGTCCGGCACGCGGAGCTCCTTCGGCGAGATGAAAATAAAATGCACATTCGGATAGCGGACCAGAGCGTTGATCAGAGAGTGAACGGTGCGTCCGAACTTCAGATCGCCGCAAAGGCCGATGGTGAAATTGTCAAGGCGGCCCTGAAGATTGCGGATGGTAAGAAGGTCCGTCAGCGTCTGGGTGGGGTGCTGATGACCGCCGTCACCGGCATTGATGACCGGGATGGACGCGTAGTGAGCGGCAACGGCCGCGGCGCCCTCCTTCGGATGACGGATGACCATGATATCGGCAAAACAGGAGATGACGCGCGCCGTATCGGCAACGGTCTCGCCCTTGGTTGCGGAAGAGCAGTCGGCGCTTGCAAAACCCATCGTGCGTCCGCCCAGGTTCAGCATGGCGGTCTCATGGGAGAGACGGGTTCTCGTGGACGGCTCGTAGAAGCAGGTCGCCATTTTCCTGCCCTCGCAGGCATGCGCGTATTTCCCGGGGTGCAGACGGATGTCGTCGGCGCGGTTGAAAAGCTGATCCAGCTCCTCCACGGAGAAATCAAGCGGTGTAAGCAAATCTCGTTTCATGTACTACCTCCTTTGGTGTGCGGCCACGCGCTCATCACGGCTGCCGCGATCATGTACTGCAGACTCCGTCTGCATAACAATCTTCCCCAAAATACCGGCTGCGCAGAAAGGCTCCGGCAGGAAAGGAAGACATGTACTCTCTGCAAAAGGTCCTTTATTCTTCGGCAAAATCGATTCCTTTGCCTGCCAGAAAACGTTCCACGGTATGATCCCAGACGCGGTCGGGGCTCTTGTCCGCAACGAACGTATTCATGGAGACGCCGGTCACCAGATGGAGACCGCCGGAATCCAGACGAATATTGATTTCCAGTGCAGAGACTGCCTCAAGGGTTCCCGGCTGAAGATCGGGGGCCTCCCTCAGCGTTGCGGCCACGAATTCGGGCTTTAAGCGGAGCGTGAAGCGAAACGAAGAGGGGGCGTGTCTGCCCTTGATGATTTCCCGGCAGATGCCCCGCGCCTCGCTCCACGGCTGCATAAGAAAAGGGCGCTGCACGGGATCCCTCGGATCCTCCGCTGCATCGCTCTCATAAAAGTCCTTATTCAAATGACCGTCAATGGTATATGTGACTGCCATGCGGATCACAGCCTCTTCAAGCAGGAAAGAATCAAAGCATTCCGAAGAGAGGAGCTTTGACATGAAAGGTCCTACATTGTGGATGGTAAATGAGACCATACCGGTTCCTTCCTTAAATAAATATATCTGTTCCGGACATCAATAAAAATATCACTGTTACGAATATCGGGCGTTTTCTTGCGAAAGGTCCCGATGCCGCCATCCATTACAAATGAGTCCTGACTGTGGCGCTGCTCACAAAACCGTATGACAGTTTACCACAAAAATACGGATGCGCAAGATGTGCATGAAGGAGTTTCCTGCACCTGAGTTTCCAGCAATCCTGCAATTGCATGGTATATCAGAGAGCTCCTGCGGAAATTCAGATGTCTCCGACCAAATGCGCGGTGCAGCTTACAGGAAGACGATCTGTGAGGAGAAGAGAATCAGCATCAGCACCAGAATCACCTGGACCGCCAGAATCACCGGGATGCCGATGCGGAATTTCAGCTTCCTCGTCTTGTGGCGGAAAATCTGCATTCCGAGGAGGCTTCCGATACTGCCGCCGATGATCGCCTGCAGGAACAGAACCGACTCGGGCGTCCGCCAGTCCCCGTGCCGTGCCTTTTTCTTATCCCGACCCATCGTGGTGAATGCAATCAGATTGATGGCAATGAAATAAATCAGAAGCAATACCCCGGCATTGATGTGAAATGCGGTGACTTTGGAAAGAAAAAAATCAAGAGGCGACATACAAATGCGTGCTCCCTTCGGCAGAAATTTGATAACACCAGTATATCGTATCCGGGACGGAAAGGAAACGAGGCTCGTCCATGGGACAAAATCAAACGGGGGATGCAAATGAAGCGGTGCAAGGCATGGATTCAAGAAGAATCAATATGAATTCATGAAGAAGCGGTTGACTACCCCGACATGAGATCTGGTAGAATACGGAATGTTCCGATGCTTCCTATATGATGATTTCTGCATCTTGATGCGGGACAATTCCCTCTATCTTGGAAGGCCGTAATTGCAGAAAAATATCAGCATGTTGTCAAATGGCGGCAGATTTGTATTCTGAAATGCCGACCCAAATTTGATATACCGCAAGGAGAAAATTCATATGATCTATACCGTCACCCTCAATCCCTCTCTGGATGATTTCGTAGCCGTACCGGAATTCCGGATCGGGAAAACAAACCGAACGGAAAAGGAAAAACTCATTGCCGGAGGAAAGGGCATCAATGTGTCCCTCGTTCTGACCGCACTCGGCATTCCGAACACGGCACTGGGCTTCACGGCGGGTTTTACGGGAGAGGAGATTGAGC
>DAIMKA010000138.1:0-5621 GCA_036721955.1 Lachnospiraceae bacterium
CTGCCGACAACACCGGGATCCGGATGCATCTGACGCGGGCGGACGAGAAAGGTGCTGCCTCTATGAAAGCGGTCATCCATGGGATGGAAAAGGGCGGAAGAACCAGGATGGATCTCGGTATGGAACTGGCGGAAGAGATCATGAATGCGGAGGCAGACTCCGGACGAAACCGCGCAGTGGTTCTGTTCACGGACGGAGTGCCGGCCAACGAGGACTATGACGGGTTCGTTATGGAGACGGCGAACCGGACACTTGCCGCAGCGAAGCGTCTGAAGGAGAGCGGCATTGAAGTGTTCGGCCTGAGTATCGAGCAGTATGCGAAATGCAGTCCGGGAGAGTCAATGCCGGTGTATACGCCGCACAGCGAGGCAAACTATGTTGCACCGCTCCATGGAATTGGTGGTGTGAATACATCCGATGAGAATGCCATTGCGCTGGAGAACCGGCTGATGTATCTGGTAACCTCGAACAATCCGCACGCGCAGGATATGGACACGCCGAATGCACTGGATCCGTCAGACCCCGGAAGGACGAGAGGAGAAACGAGAGAGACGTATTATTTTACCGCGCAGACCTCCGGAGAATTATCTGCGGTGTTCCGGGATCTGGCCGCACAGGTCGGAATGTCGGACAGTTCCCTCGGACCGGATGCGGAGGCAAGAGACGATATCCTCTGGCCGTTTCAGAAATCGCAGGAGAGCAGGGTGCATGCTTATACCTCGGATTACCTGGGAGACGGAAACTGGGGAGAGCGAAGAGACATCACAGACCAAATCAGCATCACATCCACAGAAAGCTCTGTCAGAGCAAAGGGGTTCGATTATTCCGGCAATTATGTGTCGGAAGAACCGCATCCCGGGGCGGATTCGGATCAGGAATCCGCACGGGGGAAGAAGCTTATCTTATCTTTTTCGATCAGGCCGCAGGCAATTTTCGGCGGCAATCAGATTCCAACCAACAGCGATACTTCAGGAATTTATGCGGACTCTTCGGCCGGGGAGCCGGAGGTTTTGTATCCGGTTCCCAGAGCGGACCTTCAGCTTCGCGGCAAAATCGCTATGACGGACCGCAGAGTTTATGTGCCGGATGCCGCCAGACCGGAAGATCTTGTACGTATTCCGGAAGCGTTCCGGGCCGATGGCAGGAAGAACGCGTATGTGGACCTTCATTATGAACTGACGAATGCTCAGGGAGAAAGAGCAGGAACGCTGGATGTCCCGGCGGGCGAGAAGATGGAGGACTGCGGCTGGCAATGGCAGCAGGAGGAAACGGATCTCTGCGGGACCTACACGCTGTCCTGCCGCATGACACCGGTTCGGGGCGGACATTTCGACGAGAAGGTCCTGAAGGAAGAAGGGACGCTTCATGTCTTTCATCCGGAAATCCTTCTGGAGGATTCCACGCAGTATCTGGGAGATCCATCGGACACCGTGCCCGGGGACTCGACCGGAGAGGGTGTGACCGGTGAGCATGTGCGGTCCATCCGATGGCTCTGCGGGGATGATACGGAGTCGGAGGAGGAAGAAGAGCCGGAGCTCGGCTTTCGGATCGCGGTTCCGGAAGGGCTCTCGGAAGAAGACGGACAACTGGTCATTGCGAGAAAACAGGATATTCCGGTCATTATCGGCGTGTATCGGACCAGCGAGGGAACACTTGGAGACGACATCACGGAGCAGACGGAATTCCTGCATGCGTGCAGCCGGAAGAACTGCAGCTACGATACCGTGTCAAACGGAAAGAGCGGCGTCCGTTATCTGATTCATGTGCTGGAGCGTCCCATGCAGGAAAAGGTCAGCCTTCCGAATACGGGCGGAGAAGGGAATCTTCCCTGTATCGGAACGGCAGCTTTGCTGACAGCGGCAGGGATTCTGACAGGAAAAAGAAGAAACCGGCTGGATCAAAGTCCGGAATCCGGCAGGAGCCGGAGGAAAGCGGGATGAGCATCCGCGAAAAGGAAATGCGGTAAGAAAATGAAGTTTTAAGAAGGAAGTTTCAGGCGAGAAGGGCAGCAGATGAACTGAGGCCGGACAAGGGGGAAAATGAGAAATCATAAAGCGAAAAAAATGATGCAGCAGATGGTGTTGGCAGCGGGGGTACTGAGTGTAAGCCTTATTCCGGGATTTGCCGTGCTGGCCAGGGTACTGCCGGAGGGAACCATCACTGCTTCCAATGTAAAAGAGAAAAATGCGACGGTAACGGCCTACCAGCTGGTGGATGGAACGTACTCGGAGGAGGGAAAGCTCACCGGATATGTCCTGACGGATGCGGTGAACATGAAAATTGCCGATGTGCAGAATCCGACTGCTGCGGAAATTGCAGCCATTGCGGATTACATCGAGGCCAATCCGGGCAAGGTGCAGGGACAGAGGATGACGCTGCAGGATGCGGAAACGGGAACATATCGTCTGCAGACAGAACCGGGGGAATATCTGATTCTCGTCACAGGATCCGGAGAGATTGTCTATAATCCTGCCGTTGTCTCGGTAAATGTCACCGATGCGGATCAGATGCTGCTGGAAAGCGGGGCGGTGGATTATTCCGGGTGGTTCCGCTGCGGGAATGCGGCTTATCTGAAATCGTCCACGACCGGACTGAAGAAATCCGTACTTTCTGACGGAAAGAAGGTGAGCGGAACTTCGGCCGCAGTAGGGGAGACACTGAATTTTGTCATTGACTCCATGACGATTCCCTCCTATTCGGCAAGTTATCCGTCCGTCACCTATCAGATCACGGACCATCTGGAGAGCGGATGTTTCGGAGAAATTCAGAACCTTAAGGTCCGCGTGAACGGAACGGAAACGGCACAGGGAGCGGATACCTGGAAGATTCAGTACGGGCCGCAGAAGAATTCCTTTGAGCTTTCTTTTGCAGATGCCTTTATCCGAAGCCATGGAGCACAGACGGTGGAGATTACCTATCAGTCCGTTCTGACAGGGAAGGCCGGGCTGAATTTTGCGGAGAACACCAATACAGCGGTGCTTCGCTATTCCTCGAATCCGGCGGATGCCAGGGACGTGAAGGAGCTGACCTCCACAACGTATCAATATACGTTCGGTCTTGGTGCGAATCTTGATGCGGAGGCGGCGAAGGAAGATCAGGTGGAGACAGGGGAGCTCAACAAGGTAACCCGGGCAGACGGATCCTCCGCCTATGAAAAGGTCTCACGGACCTGTTCCGGAACCGGAGCCACTTCTGCGATGCGCAGCAAGTACGCGCTGAAGGGGGCACAGTTTTCCCTGTACACGGATGCCGCGATGACGCAGAAGGCGGCACAGGCGGAGTCCGATGCCAACGGACACATTACATTTACCGGTTTGAAGGAGGGCTCTTATTATCTGAAAGAGACACAGGCACCGGCAGGATATGCCGCGAATGAGAAGAAATTTCATATCACGATTACACCGCAGTTTCGTGAGGACGGCGTGATGAGCCGGTATACGGTGACGACGAAGGAGATCGGAGCGGACGGAAGCGAGACGGAGGCAGGATCTGCGGTTTATACGTCCGTGCCGACGGTGCAGGAAGACCAGAGCGTGACGAACAAGGTGACGAGGACGGAAACTCCTGCGGAGATTCTGAATGTGCCTCTTGCGGAGCTTCCGTCGGCGGGCGGAACGGGAACACTGGGCTTTCTACTTGCGGCGGCAGGAATGAGCGGCGGGATGGTCATCTGGAAGCTTGCGGGAAGAAAGAGAACACACTGATTCATAAGAAAAGAGTTTGATTCATGAAAGAAGAGCTGCGAAAAACGCTGGAGACTCTTCTGGTCCTTCTGATTCTGGCAGTCGGGTTCTATCCTGTGGTGAGCGATGCATGGAATCAGAAGGCGGCAGACCGCATGATTGTGCAGTATCGGAAATCGGTCTGGAGCGACGGGAGTGATGGAGCGGCGCGGGCAGAGCTGGAAAAGGCAAGGGCATATAACCGGAATCTTGCCGCGGCCGGAGGCGGGATGACGGCAGGAGGAACGGGAGGAGAATATGAAGCATTGCTGGATCCGGACGGAAACGGTGTCATGGGATATCTTGAGATTCCGAAGATATCAGTCTGCCTTCCAATCGGGCATGGGACGGATGACGAGGTGCTGGCAGGAGAGGTCGGACATCTTCCGGGATCCAGTTTCCCGGTGGGAGGAGAGGGAACACATGCAGTGCTGACCGGACACCGCGGCCTTCCGTCCGCGAGGCTTTTTACGGATCTGGATCAGCTTGCGGAGAACGATCGTTTCCGGATTACGGTGCTGGGAGAAGTCCTGGACTACGAGGTGAGAGAGATTCAGACGGTGCTTCCGGAGGAGACGCAGAATCTGCGCATCCGACCGGGGGAGGATCTGGTGACGCTGGTGACCTGCACGCCGTACGGCGTCAATACGCACCGTCTTCTGGTGACCGGTGAGCGGGTTCACGGGGAAGCTGCAGGAGATTCCGAAGCCGCGGGCGGGCAGGACACAGCGCGAGATGAATCTGAGGATCGGCAGGCTTCGGAAGAAGACGCGCGTGGAGATCACAGAACTCTTGGGGAGATCCGGCTGAGCAGGAATCCTTCCGCAGTTCTTGGCACGGCGGGACTGGTACTGATGGCGGCAGTTCTTCGAATTCTATGGATCTGGACGATCGACCGGGAACGCAGAAAGAGAAGAAGCCGTCTGCACGGCAGAGGAAGATGAAATGATTTTCCCAGAACATCTTCGAATCCTTTGGATGGGCGCCGCGGACGGAAGACAAGGGGAGGGAATCATGGGAAGAAAAGACACAGTGCTTCTTGGAATACTGCTGATTGCAGTTGCAGTTATGACAGGAGGAATTCCGGGAAGGGATGGAATGAAAAGGATACAGAATGCAGTAAGCCTTCCGAATGAGAGAATGGGAGAACGCGGAGGGATTCTGCAGGTACAGGCAGCAGAGAGCAGACGGGGGGAGATCACAGTTGTCTATGTCTGCGGCAGTGCGAAGACACCCATTCCGGATGCGGAATTCTCCATCGTACCGGTCGCCGATGCGAAGGTGGAAAAGGAAAGCGTCACCTATACATTGAAAAAAGAATACCTGGATGGAGAGGAGAAGCTGCCGGATCCGATGACCCCACAGTTTCGTGAGAATGAGAATATCGCGGGAGATCTGCTGAAAGCTTATGAGAAAAACGGAAGAAAGGATGCATGGATCCGCAAAACCAATTCGGAAGGAAGAGCAGTTTTTTCGGATTGTCCGGCTGGAATTTATCTGATCTGGCAAAGTGGAGGAGATGGTGCGAGCAGCGGATATGAAACAGCGCTTCCGTTTCTTGCGGAGCTTCCGTTCCGGGACTCTGCCGAAAAGAAACGGGTCTGGGAGCGGATGGTTTATCCGAAAACAGCGGCAAGACCAGGGACCGGGGAAGAAAAGGAAGACCTTCAGGAGATGACGGTCTCTGTTGTACCGCCTGCCGGGTCATCTGATCCGGAGCCGGAACCGATAGCGGGAGAGAAGCCGGAACGCGGACAAGGAACCGGGGATGACTCTGCAATGATCTGGTATTTCCTGATGATGGCAGGAGCTGCAGGGCTGCTGGGAGTATGGTGCCGGAAACATGGAAAAGGAAAGAAAGGGTAAAAGTAAAAAGAAGCGCAGGATTCATGAAATTTT
>DAIMKA010000139.1:0-5609 GCA_036721955.1 Lachnospiraceae bacterium
CCGAGGAATAGTACGGACTCTCTTTGTCTACAATCCACGCATTCTCCACAATGAAGCTGTCTGCTGTCGTGTTAATATACAGAACCGTATCCGGCACGGAAATGGTACTCACCCGGAACAGACTGTATGGATTGTCTGTGCTGAAATCAACCGCCTGCACATACCGGGGGATTTCCATTCTCTGGTTCTTGGAACCGTCCCAGTCTTTATATTCCGTAAGCGTCTGAAAGAAACCTCCAAGAGAGCTGCGCGCTCCGGCTTCCCCCTGCAGATCATCCAGAATCCGCGGCTGAATCTCTACCGTATAAAGATCCGTATCCAGAGGCACGGTATCCTGCGGTTCCAGAACGTGAAGTCCGCTTTCCGCCGGATACAGCCAGGAAACCGGTTCTCCATCTTCCATCCATCCCGGAAACAGCTCTGTCAGTTCTCCCTCATTGCCCAGAATGGCGTTCTGCAGCTTGTACAGATTCAGTCTGGAATCATTGGTCAGATACTGGTTGCTTCCATCCGGATTCAGAATGCAGTCATCCGGAATCTTTGTTTCTCCGGATTCCCGCTTCCTGGACAGGACCAGAATTCTGCTGTCCTCCACTTCATAAGAGACATGGGTTTCCGTCCACGAATCCGACTGGGAAAGGCGGTAAGAGGCCTTGATCACAACCTGCTCACTGTCCACGTTCTCCGGAATCGTCACAGGAAAGCTCTTCCAGGTTTTCCCACCGTCGAACGAGATTCCGTCAATGCGGATGTACTTGTTGTAATCCTCATCGCTCCATGCATACTGCTGTTTATTCTTATCCAGAGCGAAGGTCTCCAGCGCATAGAATACCGCCCTTGCCGTGATCTCCTGGCCGCGGTACATCCGGTAATCCGAAGAAAACCCCTTCTGAATGATGACTCCGTTCGGCGCAATGTCATTCTTTTTGGATTCATCAAACGGCTTTACGTTGCCAAACGTCCCCGGCAGCGGCTTCTTTCCCGGAGCGGCCGGATCAGAGCCGATCGAGGGATCCAGGACTCCCGGCTTCTCCGGCTGATCCTCTCCGGGCTTCGGGTCCGGAATGGGCTCCACAATGCTCCCCGTATTGTCCTTCCCGGAGACCGTGCCGTCCCCATTCTCCCGGCTTCCGGAAGAAGACCCGGAGGAAGAATTTCCGCGGTCTCCGTTTCCGGACGATGAAGAAGAGCCCCTGTCTCCGCGGCTGCTCTCTGCGTTTCCCCGCTCCTGCGGGGTAGAGCCTGCTGCTCCTGTTCCGTCTCCATTTGCGTTTCCGGATTCGCTCCCCGGCATACGGATGACAAGGTCCGCATGAGAAGGGTCGCTCACAAAGTCGTAGACCGTATCTCCTGCCGCCGCGGTCTGCTGCGAACCGCCGCCCGAGGTTCCGGCTTGTGCAGCGGCAGCCCCTGATGCGGTCATCACCGCGCCATCCCCGCTCTGCACAAGGGCCTGCTGCTCATTCTGCAGAAGGACCCCGGTCCCGCCCGTGGACGCCGGCTTTTCCTTCTCCTTCGCGTCATCTACCTTTTCCCAGACGCTGCTGTCGCCATCCTCTTCATCCTTCTTCTGACCGGACTTGTCCGCGCCCTCCGGGAATGCAATCTGATTGGCCTGCAGCATCTGTGCAAAACTCCTGGGCTGGAACTGGCTGCCCGCAAGATATGCATGTACGGCAAGGGCCGTCCCGCCCGTCAGCACCAGCGCCGATGCGCTCAGAACCACTGTCCGTATTCTGGAATGTTTCATCACTGATTTCCTCTTTTCCGGAAGAAGTCCGAAATACCCTGTCCCAGAGCATCATAGTCCACCGGTTTTGCAAAATGTCCGTCCATGCCGCTCTCGCGGGAGAGTCTCTCATCCTCCACAAAGGCATCCGCCGACAGGGCAAAAATCGGAATCCGCCCTGCGTCGCTCCGCTTCAGTGCCCGGATGGTTCTCGCCGCCGTGCGCCCGTCCATCTCCGGCATCTGCACATCCATCAGGATAAAATCGTAATAGCCCTCCGGGTGCTGTCCGAACAGCTCCACAGCCTCCCGTCCGTTGGCGGCGATTTCAACCTCCGCGCCCATACCGCGAAGGAGTTCCTCCGCGATCATCGCGTTGATCTCGTTGTCCTCGGCATAGAGAATCCGCTTCCCGCGGAACACCGCCTTCGGATCTTCCTCCGTGTGTGCCGCGGAGGAAATCTCCTCTTTGACAGCAGGAGCCGCATTCTCCGCCACCGGAAGATGCAGGAAAACGCTGAAATCCGAGCCCTTTCCGGGCATACTCTCCACCACGATCTCACCGCCCATCAGGCGCACCAGCTGGTCGGTGATCGCCATGCCCAGGCCCGTTCCCCCGTACTTCTTCGAGGTCTCGATGGATTCCTGCTCAAAGGGCCGGAAAATCCGGTTGATGAATTCCGGCTCCATGCCGATTCCCGTATCGTGAACGCGGATCATCAGATCCGCCGTATGGTCCCGCAGCATCATCTGCCGGAATGTGACGATGATCTCTCCCTCGCTCGTGAATTTCACGGCATTGGAGAGGAAGTTGATGATGACCTGGCTGAGGCGGAGCTCGTCGCCGATCACGCTGTCCACCGTCATTTCTTCAAAATTCACTTCGTACCGGATGCCGCGGGCCTCCAGGTTCTTCGCGAACATATCATACAGACGGCTTCCCAGCTCCCGCAGACTGAACGGTTTCTCCTCGAGCTCCACCTTGCCGGCCTCAATCCGCGACATATCCAGAATGTCATTGATCAGGGCAAGCTGATGGTCGGAAAGCTCCTGCGCCTTCTCCAGATACTGATACGCCGGACTGTCCTTGGACAGTTTCCCCTGCGCCAGTGTCAGAAGACCCTGTATGCCGTTCATCGGCGTGCGGATTTCGTGCGACATCCGCGACAGGAAGCTGGTCTTCGACTGACTGGCCTCGTGCGCCTCTTTCAAAAGCTCCTCCGATCGTTCCAGCTGGTGCTGATATTCCGTATCCCGACGAAACGTCAGAAGGTCATAGTCTCCCGAAGGTCCGCGCCACGCACTCAGACGGATCCACTCTCCGCCCGGCTGCTCCCAGCTCCGTCCGAACGTCCCCTCTCCGTCCCAGGCAAGATATGCCTTCCAGCCCGTTCCCAACTCCTCCCTGTCGGTCATGCAGCGGCCAAGAGAAGAAAAATCCTCCTGGATCTCCGGAAGCGTTACGCCAAGAAGCTTCTCCGTATTCCCTGCCGCGTATACGGGGAGCCGGTCCTTGTTCCGGAAAACCAGACAGACCTCATCCTCCCGCCCTGTCCATGACGACAAAAAGGCACGCTCCGCCCCTTTCAGTCGGGAGCCATGTCCCTTCTTTTCTCTTTTTTCGCACAGGAGGGAGGCCGCCAGAACCGTCGCAATCACCACTTCCAGACAGCCAATCACAATGAGGATCCAGTGCTGTCCCAGAACCGTTAGCAGTTGTGCCGCTGTGTTTGTCATTTTACTTTATTTCTCCGTTTTTTAACTGTTCAGGAATTATTATGTGCTGAATCGTTGCAATTCTTTGCTCTATCGTCAAAAAGCGGGAATGACCGCCTTTTGCGGCCATTCCCGCGAGTTAAGCATACGATCACAATCCCACTCAGAATATCATGTATGCGCTCTTTTTCCTATATGAATCATTCTTTTTAGAAATATTCAGACGATATCCGGCAGATGCTCTCTCGAAATGAATCGCTGCTTGCCGGAAAACCTGTTTTTTTAAGTTCCTGCGAGGCTTTTCTTCGACCATCGGTGTCCGGCGAGGCGGATCAGGAAAATCACACCGCGGAAGCACAGCTCGATGCACATCGCGGTCCACACGCCGCGGAGACCGATTCTGGGGGCAAGGAAGGCCGCCAGCGGAATCCGCACCGCCCACATGCTCAGAAGGCTCATGCAGGAGGGAACGAGCGTATCGCCCGCGCCGCGGAATACGCCGCCCGCCACAATGGAGGCTCCGAACATCGGCTCCGCGAAGGCTTCGATCCGAAGGACCGAGGCACCGAGCGCCCGCACCTCCCGGTCCGGCGTCAGGATGCCGATCATCTGCGGCGCAAAGGCGAACATCAGGGCTCCGCTTCCCGCCATCAGAAGTGCCCCGAAAACCGTCGTCAGCCAGCCGAGTCTCCGGACGAGATCGCGTCTTCCCGCACCGATGCTCTGTCCGATCAGTGTCGTCGCCGCAGAGCCGATGCCGTAGCCCGGCATATAGCAGAGGCTCTCCGCCGTGACCGCCAGCGAATTGGCCGCGATCGCGAGCGTGCCGAGAGGCGCGACGATGGCGGTGCAGGTAATCTGCGCCGCGCACAGAACCGAGGACTCGAACGCAATCGGCAGCGCGATTTTCGCCGCGATGCCGAGGTCATGTGCCTGCATCCGGAGCTTTTCGCCGCGGTGATGCCGGAGGATCCGGCTCCTCCACTGAATGTAGAGAATCCCGGCGATCAGGGCCGTCACCTCCGCGAGCGTCGTTCCGAGCGCCGCGCCGGCGACTCCCAGTCCCGCGCCCGGGAGCGGAATTCCCGCCACGGAATGCTCCGGGAAAATCATGAACGAATTGAACACCACGTCCAGAATGCACGTCATCACCAGAAGAAGGCTCGGAGCCGTCATGTTGCCCGTGCACTGAAGCGCGCCGGAGACCAGATTGAGAAGCGTCATCACCGGCATGGTCAGGGAGAACACAAGAAAGTAGTCCGCGGAATGTCCCACAATGGCGGCATCTCCGCCAAGCCATACCGGGAGCCCCGCGTGGATCAGTGCGCCCACGAAACCGATGAGAGCTCCCATGCACAGGACCGACACAATGCCCTGGCGGAAAATATCTCTTGCCTTTTTCTCATTTCCCGCGCCGACATACTGCGCGATCTGCACGGAAAAACCGGTTCCCACCGCGTTTCCGATCCCGCCCATGAGCCATGTTGTGGAAGCGATCAGACCGATGGAGGCCGACGCATCCGCGCCGAGTGACCCCACCATGGATGCGTCGATGTACTCCATGATGATTTCCGAAATCTGTGCAAGGATCCCCGGTATGCTCAGCTGCACGATCAGAAGGAGCTGCTGGCGGAAGGTCAGCTTCTTTCCTTCCCGCAGGTCTTTTAACAGTTGGTTTTGTCCCATAGAATTGCTTTCACTTTCTTTTTTCGTTATACTCTCTTATCAGAAAATGCCTGGAAAAACCGCCTTCCTGACGGCGCTTCCATGTACTTTTCCTATTATGTATGTACCTGCTACTTATGGTGCGGCACTGCTGCCGCTGAAAGGATTTTCTTATGACATTTACTTACCCTGCTGTCATGCGCCTTGGCGATGACGGCCGCTATACCGGTTATTTTCCGGATCTCGACGACTGCACCTTCGAGGGAGGCACCATCGACGAAGCCATTGACGCGGCCATCGCTGCCGAGAAGAGCTGGATTGAGGTCCAGATGGATGAAGACGATGAATACGGTGCAGAGATGCCCTTT
Source organism: Lachnospiraceae bacterium (assembly GCA_036721955.1). Classification (GTDB taxonomy): domain Bacteria; phylum Bacillota; class Clostridia; order Lachnospirales; family Lachnospiraceae; genus CAG-791. Next base: position 5,478 of record DAIMKA010000139.1, read on the forward strand.
ATTTCCGATCACGAGGACATTCCGCTGAAGGATGGCGAGTTCATCCGCGACATCGCCGTGATCATGCATTTTGAAGTAGGTTATTATTGAAACACTCGAAAGCGGCCGATGCCGCTTTCTCCTGTTCCGAGC